>NZ_JBHJTL010000010.1:0-127496 GCF_042264065.1 Streptomyces sp. NPDC056222
GCTCTCCTACGGGGCGATCAGCTGCGGCTTCGGCATGATCCAGATCGCGAAGACCACCTGCGCGAGGAACCAGATCCCGAAGAGGCTGCCGCTACCGCCGAAGATCAGCGGCAGCACGGGCAGGATCAGCAGGAACAGGGCCCAGGTGCGGAAGCCGCCCGTCGTCCCGTACCTCTTGCAGAGCCCGAGCATCAGCAGCAGGAACAGCGAGGCCGCTCCCAACGCCAGAGTCAGGCCGATACTGAGGCCCACCTGCCGGCCGAAGGAGTCCCAGAAGAACTCACCCTCCTTCCGGGGAGCGAACGCCGAGGTGAGCACGTGCCCGGCGAAAAGCACCGGTATATATCGGAGCACACAGTGCACCAGCCATTCACCCATCGTTACGGCCTCCGCCCGTTCAGTTGCCGGGAACGCAGTAGTCCGAGTGCCATCTGCGCATCCCCTTGTCGTTGTTCCCGGGGATGGAGTCCAGCCCGCTGGGGTCGTTCATGACGTCCCGCACGATCGCGCGCGGGGCCTGCGTCCGGCGGTATTGAACCACTTCCATGTCCGGGTACTGGTCCCCCTTCTTGGTCACCTCGACCGTGGACCTGTTGGCCGCGATGGTGACCCTGACATCCACGGCGAACAGCGGGAAGAGGCTCTGAACCCCGTGGATTCCGAGATCCAGCTTGTCGGAGTTCGACTGCATGGGGCCGAAGTTGTGGTTCACGACGTTGTTGCCGAGGATGGTCTCGGACGGGTAGTCGTTGAGCAGGAGCTCGTTCGCCGGGATCATCCGTGACGGCGTCTCGATCGTCATGGGCGCGCCGCCTGTCGCGTAGGACGAGATCGTCCGCTTGCCGGGCAGGGTGTGCGACGGGGCGACCTTGAAGGTCACCTCGCCCGAGGCGGTGTCCCAGAAGAGAACCATGCGGTACGCCTGGTCAGGATCCAGCGAATGCTCCCGGTTGTCGCCGAGCAGCTGGTAACCCAGCCCTGGGATGTTCATCGCCTCCTTGGTGTGGATGAAGAACCGCATCATGATGATGCCCCTGTCCTCGCCCTTGCCCACGTTGAACTTCCCGAACTTGGTGCCCTTCGGCCCCTTCGACCACATGGCCCGCTTGGCCGCGTAGTAGCTCCAGGAGGCCGCCCGCTTGCGCACATAGGCGACGACCTTCCGCACGTACTGGACGATCTTCTTGAGCTTCTTGATGATCGAGCCGAAGGCCCACTCACCGGACGGGTCGCTGTCCGTCACCGGCGAGTTGCCCGCGTAGGCGTAGCCGTTGATCTGCTGCGGGTCGTCCGTGCTCAGCACCGGGTCGACGGAGATGAACCGGCCGTTCGCGGAGTCGTATTCGCGCGCGCCGATATGGGTCAGCCCCGTGGAGGCGTCGTTCGTACCGCCTACGAAGCCCCGGTCACCGGTCCACTTCCCGGCCTCCGGCTGCGTGCCGCGCGGCGTGCCGAACGGGCCGAGGTCCCGGCGCTCATAGCCCAGCGTCGAGGAGTTCACCTCGACGTCGTTCGTTCCCTGGTGGTCACCCAGCTGATATGACACCGAGCCACTGGAGGAGCGGATCACGGTCGCCTTGCCCGCCGTGTAGTAGCGCAGCGCGGACACCGTGGAGCTGAGCGTGTCGAGCTTGAGCTCCATGGACCCCAGGTACAGGGTCACCGCGCCCGGGTCGCGGCGCAGCAGCCGGCTGCCGTCCGCGTCGTACAGGAAGGTGGACTTCTTGCCCGCCGTCGTCGAGGAGGCCATCCGACCCTCGGCGTCCCACGTGATGCTCTGGTCACCGGCGGCGGTCACGCGGCGGGTGGTGTTGCCCGAGTCGTCGTACTCGAAGCTGTCGGTCCGGGCACCTGGGCCGCCTATGCCGACCTCGTCGAAGGCGTGCGGCCGCGTCTCGCCCGGCGCCGGGTAGGCGTACGAACGCGTGACGTCCTTGGCAGTATCGCCGAAAGGATCGTGCCGGATCTCGGACGAGCGGTTGCCGACGGCGTCGTAGGCGTACGAGTACCAGTACGGGTCGAGGCCGCCGACGTGCGGCCGTACACCGGTTGATGGCTTCAGCGCGCAGTCGTCGGTGCCGGTCCAGGCGTGCGAGAGCCGGGCGGCGAAGTCGTACGTGAAGCACTGCGTGTCGGTGACGGCCTTGTCGTCCCGCTCGTTGCGGATGCGGGTGATGTTGCCGGCCGGGTCGTAGGTGTACAGCTTGTTGTCGATGGTCTGCGGGCCGTCGGCCTCCCGGTCGTTGATCACCGTGGACAGTCGGCGGGTGGCGTCCTCGAAGGTGAAGGTCTGGACGGTGCGTCCGCCGATGTCGCCGAGGATGGTCTGCAGGAGCTCGCCGGAGGGCGAGTACTCATTGCCGAGCGAGTAGACGGTGGATCCGCTGCTCAGTGAGGTGGCCAGGCCGTACTCGGTGTAGCTCTGCCGCACGGTCTCGGCGGGCAGACCGCCCGCGGCCGGGAACGTGGTCGTGGTGGCCAGTCCGGTGTTCGCCGAGTAGGTGGTGCTGAACTCGTAGGTGCCCTGCAGCTTTCCCTCCGCAGCGGGGACGGTGATCACGGATCCGAGCGCCCGGCCCGCCGTGTCGTATCCCTTCACCGCAGTGGTGTACGCGTGGCCGTTGTCATACCGGGTCGACGAGGACAGCATGCCCTTGCCGCCGGCCAACGCGTCGTACGTCCAGGAGGCGAGCTTGGTGCCACCGACCCCGTCCTTGTACAGCGCGGTCGGCCGGTTCAGCTCGTCATAGGTGTACGCGACGGTCTGCTCGCGGCCGTCGGTGACGGTGTCGACCTTGTCGTCCGCCGTGTAGGTGGTCTTCGTCGTTCCCTTGTCAGGGTCCTTCGACTTCACCTTGCGGCCGCGCAGGTCGTACTCCATCGTCCACGTGTTGCCCGCCGCGTCCACCAGCCGGGTGAGCCGGTCGGAGGTGTCGTAGCCGAACTTCAGTGCCTCGTACGCCGTCGGGCTCGCGGTGTAGACCGGGTTGCCGCCCTTGTACTCGCGCACCTCGACCGGCTTGTCGTGCGCGTTGGTCACGGTGAGCGTGGCTGTGCCACCGGCGGGCGGCACGGTGGCGGTCCAGTTGCCGCCGTGGGACGTGGTGGTGCGCCACTTCTCGACGTTCTTGGAGAGGGTGACGGAGGCCGTGGCGCGACCCATTCCGTCGTACTCCGTCACCGTCTGGGACGGGACGAGGTTGTCGGCCACCGTTTGCACAGTCGTGGCCACCGGCTTGTCGTTGTAGTACTCGCCGTTGGAGCGGACGACCCGGCCGTGGGTGTCGTAGAAGTTGTCCGACACGAGACGGCCGGTGCCGCCGAACGCCTGGGTCTGGCTCTGCCGCTGCCGCAGCATGCCGTCGTAGAGCGTGATGGCGGTGCGGTACGCGCCGCTCTCCAGGAGCGTCTTGGAGGTGACCGTCGTCGGGCCGGTCTTGGTGACGCCGTACGTGAAGGTGACGTCGGCCGAGGAGGTGACGGGGCGGCCCGGCTTCCACGCCGCGATCAGCTGACCGAGGCCGTTGTAGTCCTGCACCGTGACCCGGCCGTTGGCGTCGGTGGCCTTGAGCGTGAGCCCGCGAAGACCGTCCAGTTCCGCCTTGGTCACAAACCCCTTGGCGTCGGTCGTCGTCACCACTGTCGGCTGGGCGCCGCTCGTGGGCGTGTAGGCCGTGATCGTCTTGAACCCGCTGGCGTCGCTCGCCTCCAGGCGGCGGCCCGCAGCGTCGTACGAGACCCTGGAGGTGGTCACGAAGACCGGAGCGCCTGTGGCGTCGTACCGGTCCAGCTCATCTATCCGGGTCGGATTGCCCTTGCCGGCGACCGGCGCGGCTCCGAAGGCGCTGGTGTCGTACCAGGTGCGCTGCTCGCCGACGACATTGGCCGGCGCGGCGGGCACGGAGCATACGGCCGACGTCTTCTGGACCGACGCCACGTAGGAGATCAGCCAGTTCGTCAGGTCGGGCGTCGTGTGCGTGGTGCGGGTGCACGACTCGTCGCCCATGACGGCGATGTCGCCCTCGTCGGACGAGGTGAGCGACTGGCCGTACGCGTCGAAGGTGTTGGTGACGCGCGTGGTGCGCCATGCGCCGGTGGACAGGAGCTTGCTCGACGACTGAGCGCGGGTGTCGACCTGGTACGCCTTCAGCGCCGTGGTGCCCGGCCGCGTCATGCTCGCGGTCTCCTTGGTCCACGGCTCGCCGATCGCGACCTCGGCGGGCGCGCCGCCGTCCTTGTCGTAGGTGACGGACTGGACCTCGGTGCCGCTGAGCGGCTCGGCGTCGGTGTGGACCTTGTCGAACACGTCGACGATCTCCGCGCCGTCGATGCCTCGGTAGTACGTCGTCTCTTCCAGCGTCCTGTTCTCGGTGCCGGTCCAGGTGCGCACCCGGCCGTACCCGCGGAAGTCGCTGTACGTGCGGTGCTTCTCCAGCGTGAACTCGCTGGTGTCCTTGGCCCAGGCCACCCCGCCGAGGTAGTCGTACTCGGTCACCGAGGACTCGGCGCCGGCGACCTTGTCGTCCTCGACGATCTTGGTGACGACATAAGTGTGGAACCAGTCCTTGGTGGGCTCGTTGTCGTTCTCCGGAGTCCACCAGACCGGGTAGCAGCGCTTGGAGTTGGTGACGGGGTCCGGCGCCGCGCCGTAGGTGCACTCGGTCGGCGAGTAGGTGACGAGGGTGTCTGCGCCGGTCTCGTTGCTGATCCGGGTGATCCGGTACTTGTTCAGCGGCGGACGGCCCTCGGCACCGTCGACACGGTTGGCCATGAGCGTGCCGCCGAACGTGACCGACGGCATGGCCATGGCAGTGCGGCCGGCCTTACCGGTGCGCACGATGGAGGCCAGCCACAGCGAGGGACCACCGGAGTCGCCGACACCCGGGAACTGGTGCGTGAACGTCCAGACGTCGATGTCCGTGTAGACGCCTGCCTTGAGGACCTGGGTGGTCACCGAGGTCAGGCGGTACTGGGAGAAGAAGGTCGGGGATCCGCTCAGGCAGTCCTGGCCGAGGACGCACAGCTGGTCGACCGGGGTGTCGGGCCAGTTCGCGGCGTGCGCCTTGTCGAAGGCGCAGTCCGCGGCGGTGGCGGCGAGGCAGCGGTTGCCGTAGCCGTAGACGACCTTGCCGGCGGGTGAGGCCGTGTAGACCTGGCCGGCGCGGTGGCCGTACTCGATGCGGGCCAGGGTGCCGCCTCGCACGTAGGTGGCGTCGGCCTTGGGCTTGGTGGAGGTGACGCCACCGGAGTTCTTGGCGTAGGCGTTGGCCTCCCGGTCGTAGAAGAGCGCCATCGCGTTGCCATGCGGGTCGACCACGTAGTCCAGGTTCCAGCGCCACGCCTGGGTGTCGGCCGAGTCCTTGAAGGCGGTTGCGTGGCCCGGCTCATCGGCGTGGTTGCCGAAGACGGGGGCCGTGTACGTCGACTTGGTCTCCGTCTTGCCGGCAGCCCAGCCGGGCAGCCTGTTCTTGCCGAAGAAGTACTGGGTGCCGTCGGTGGTCGTCACCTTCCAGTACTCGTTGTCCTCGTCGCCGTTGGCGGTGTCGGTCGCGGTGCCCTTGATCCGCTCGACGCGGGAGCCGTCGTCGTCGGCAGGGCGCCAGACGTCGCCCTGGCCGGTCTTGACGAGCGGGCTCGACGAGCCGTTCAGGGACAGGACGGCGTTGTCGCTCTTCCAGCACAGGTCACCGGACTTGGTACCGGCGTTGGAGCCGGTCGCGTTGTCGTCCTTGCAGGCCATGTACTGGCGCTCGATGAAGCCCAGTTCCATGGACCAGCCGTCGCCGACCGTGGACGACTGGTTGTTGCTGGCGGCGGTGCGTCCGTCGATGGAAGAGGACGAGTAGCCGAGCCCGAGCTTGGGGGTCAGGTCGCCGGGGACGGGCGGGACCTGGAGCGGGTACGACCAGTTGAAGCCGCCCTGGTTGCCGCCCGCGGCCCAGGACCCGGACGGGGACAGGGAGGTCGCCTTGAAGTCGCCGCCCGCACCGCCGCCACCGGCGGTCGCGGCCAGCACGGTCATGGTCGAGGCTGGGGCGGCCGCCACCGTCGCGGCGGCGGCATTGCCCCCGGAGGGGGTGGATTCGGCCGTAGCGGCCGTTGCCTTGCCGGGGGCGGTGTCGGGGGCGACATCCACCTCCGCGGTGAGCGTTCCGGTCCGCGTGTCGTTGCGCGTCGGCAGCGGCTCTGCCACCTGGCAGGCGGCCTTCTCCGGAGTGGTCAGGGCGCAGGCGGGCAGCTGCACCAGCCGAAGCCGGGAGGCCCAGTCGGCGCCGTAGGCCCCGCGGAAGGAGGTGTAGTCGAGCTGGACAGTGGCGCGGCCCGTTGCCGCCTCGCCGTCGGCGCGCGCCACC
This sequence comes from Streptomyces sp. NPDC056222, assembly GCF_042264065.1. Taxonomy (NCBI): domain Bacteria; kingdom Bacillati; phylum Actinomycetota; class Actinomycetes; order Kitasatosporales; family Streptomycetaceae; genus Streptomyces; species Streptomyces sp. NPDC056222. Next base: position 6,354 of record NZ_JBHJTL010000010.1, read on the forward strand.
CCCATCAGCACGCCGTCGATACCGGCCTTCTGGGCCGTTGCACGGTCCGCCATGCGCAGCCGCAGCCGGTCCGGGGCGTCCCCGGAGACGGTCTTGCGCTCTCCCGTTCGAGCGTCGGACGCGGCGAGCTCGACCGGTGCCCCGGGCGCCTTCGTGAGGGCGCGCGCGTCACTCGTACCGGACGGGACGGTGGTGACGTCGACCTCGGTCTGCCCGGCCTTCGGCCAGACGATCTCGGGGGCGCGCCACGGCTTGCGGTCCGTCTCCGAGGAGGCCCTGGTCTCGACGCCGAGGTCCTTGCCCGGGACTGGGTCCGTCTTCTGTACCGGGCGGACCTTGAAGTCGAGGCGCGGATCGGCCTGGGCCGATCCTTGCAACAATGTCAGAAAGAGCGCACCGGCCGTGACGAGCGCCACGGAGCCGGCCCGGGTCGCCGGGCCGCCCGGCGCCCGGCCGAACATCGGTCTGCGGGCTCTCCCCCCGCTTTTTGATCGAGCGTTGAATATCAAAGCCCCACCCCTGTGTAGGAGTTCGCATGGAACTCTCTGATTGCGGATGAAAAGGGCACCCCAACTCCGGGGCGCCGGAGGGGAATTTAACACCCTCGATTCCCCACCCCCACCCAGTCCCCAGGCAAATGCGGAATGGTGAATTCCTGATCTGGGTGCGAGCCCCCAGGACGTCCACGCCCACCCGACCTGCGGGATCGCCCCCCCTGTGAGCCTGCCGTGAACTTCCTTTACTCTGACGGCACTTGCCGCTCATGGCCGCCGCGGACAGCGGGAAAATACCGACCAGCATTCCGGAATTCAGCATTCCGGGACTACTCTCTCGCTCGCACTACGCACCATCCACAATTGAGGGGGCGGAAAACTTGAGGGGTCATCGATCCAGATGGCTTCGGCACCGGCTGCCCACCGCCATAGCGGTGGCGGCGATCGGCACCGGCGTCCTGACACCCATATCCACGACACCGGCCTTCGCCGTGGACGCCCGGCAGTCGGGCGCACAGGAGGCCTTCGGCACGGAATCCGGATCGTCCGGGTCGTCCGGGCAGCCCGAGCAGGACACCGAGGAGGCCCGCGCACAGCGGGAGGCCGCCAAGAGCGGCAAGCAGGTGGAGATCCTCGGCAAGCGTGACGAGACCACCCAGGTCCTGGCCAACCCGGACGGCAGTTTCACCTGGCGCCAGTACATCCGCCCGGCCTTCGCGAGGACCGGCGGCCAGTGGCGCAAGGCCGACGCCACCCTCCGGCAGGACCCGACCGGCCGGATCAGCCCGGTCGCGGCCACCTTCGGGCTCTCGTTCTCCGGAGGCGGGACCGACCCGCTGGCCGTCATGGACAAGGGCGGACGGACACTGTCGATCTCCTGGCCCGACCCCCTGCCCGCCCCCCGACTGGGCGGCGACACGGCCGTCTACCCGGAGGTGCTGCCGGGTGTGGACCTGCGGATCCGCGCCGATGTCGACGGCTTCGCCCAGCACTTGGTGGTCAAGACCCGCGAGGCCGCCCAGCACCCCCGCCTGGCCGAGCTCTCGCTGGGCCTGAAGACCCAGGGCACCACGCTCAAGGAGGACGGCGCCGGAAACCTGGCGGCCACCGACGCCAAGGGCGTCAAGCTGTTCGGCGCCCCGGCCCCGGCGATGTGGGACTCTGCCCACCTGGCCGCTCCCGAGGCGGAGAAGCTCCGCAAGGGCAGCACGGTCGAGGTGGCCGAGACGGTCCCGCCTGCCAAGCTCGTCGAGATGGACACCGCGGTCGACGGCGACCGGCTGCGGATCACCCCCGACGCCGCGGTGCTCGACGACCCGAAGACCGTCTACCCGGTGGTCATCGACCCGATCTTCTCCGGTGGCCAGCGCAACAACTGGGCGATGGCCTACAAGCAGGCCGGCAACGCCAACATCGCCAACACCCCGTTCTGGAACGGCGGAACGTTCAGCGACAAGCTGGCCCGGGTCGGCCACGAGAACGCGACCGACGGCACGGCCCGCTCCTTCTTCCAGATGAACACCAAGGGCCTGGACGGGGCCACCATCCTCAAGGCCACCTTCCAGGTGTTCAACAGCTACTCGTGGTCCTGCACGGCCACTCCGGTGGAGCTTGGTCACACCGGCCCCATCACCACCGCCACCAGCTGGAACAAGCCCCCGGTCTGGCACAAGACCCTCCAGACCAAGACCTTTGCCCACGGTTGGAGCCCCACGCAGTGCGGGCCCGAAGGCGAGGACTTCGCGGATCCCAAGCTCAAGGCCGTCGTGCAGTCGATCGCCGACAGCGGCGCCGACACCCTGACGCTCGGTCTTCGTTCGGCCGACTCGCACGAGGGGGCCGTCAGCAGCTGGAAGAAGTTCCAGAACGACCCGTATCTGGAGGTCGACTTCAACAGCCCGCCGAAGGTCGACTCCTCGGCCGCCTACCAGGGCTCCTGGAGCCCTTCGGCCACGGGCAACCAGCACGTGCTGTGCAACACCTCCACCGACGCGGCGAGCTGGCCGCTGGTGGGCAACGCCGGCGTGACGCTGACCGCCAAGGTCTCCGACCCTCAGGGCGGCCAGGTCACCGGCGCGTTCTCCATCGGCGAGTACGCCGGGGCCAACCTGTCCCAGCCCGCCAACGCCGTCACTTCCGGCGGTACGTCGCAGGTGCGGGTGCAGTCGTCCGCGCTGACGGACGGCAAGGCGTACCAGTGGATCGTGCAGGCCCGCGACGGCATCGACACCTCCGCGTGGACGGCTCCGTGCCGCTTCAAGGTCGACAAGACCGCGCCGACCAAGCCCACCGTCACCGCGGCGGACGGGTTCGCCCTGGACGTGGCGGAGGTGCCCGCCCGGAAGACCCGCTCGATCACCTTCGAGTCCAGTGACACCGTCGGTCTCGACGGCTTCTGCTACAACCTGAACGACCCGCTGTCCGTCTCCAGCACCAAGTGCGCGAACGGCACGTTCGTCGCCGCCGACGCGAACGGCAGGGCGACCGTCAGTGTGACGCCGAGCCTCTGGCCCAACAACCGGCTGCACGTGCAGGCGTACGACAAGGCGGGGAACACCTCCCTGTACAGCGGCGCCGACGGCTCCGAGACCGACACCACCCTGATCGTCACCGCCCGCCCCGAGTTCGTCCGCGACGCCGACGGCCGAGCAGCCGGCGACCTGCCCGGCGACCTCGACGGCGACGGTCACATCGACCTCGTCGCCACCGACTCCGCCGGTGACCTGCGGCTGTACGCGGGCGACGGTAACGGCACCGGCGACATCCGCAGCAGCAGCGTCCTCGACCGGGGCGGCTGGAACGGCGTGGTGATCACCCACCGCGGCGACTTCACCGCAGCCACCGTCGGCCAGACCAAGGACGGCTACGAGGACTACTTCGTCAAGATCGGGAACAAGCTCTACCTGTACCCGGGCGACGGCACCGGAAATCTCCTCACTGCCAAGCGTGTGGAGCTGCTCCACCCCACCGGAAAGCAGACCGGCCGACTCACCGGCTCCGGAGGCAAGTGCCTCGACGTGAGGTCCGGCGCCACCGCGAACGGCACACCGATCCAGATCTACGGCTGCAACGACACCGCCGCCCAGGACTTCCACCTGACCGGCGGAGCTCTGAAGGTCCTCGGCAAGTGCGTGGCCGCGGACGGCGTCGACAACCGGGCGGCCGCCGAGCTCTGGACGTGCGACGGCGACTCCCGCCAGCAGTGGCGGGACCGCGGCGACGGCTCCCTGGTCAACGCCGCATCGGGGCTCTGCCTGGACCTGCCGGGCGGGAGCGCCACCGACGGCAACGCGCTGCAAATCTACGACTGCAACCGCTCCGCCGCCCAGCGCTGGGTCGTCCCCGGCAGCTGGTCGGGCACGGGCGAGATCCTGGCCGTAGGCGACGCGGACGGCATGCCCGGCAATGACCTGATGGTCCGCGAGGGCGTGGGCATGTGGCTCTACAGCGGCACTGTCGCAGGGCCTCTCGACGCCGAGCCCGGCTCGTACAAGCTGCGCCCGGGCAAGCAGTTCGGCTACAGCGGCTGGGACGCGTACGACTGGATCGCTCCGGGTGACATCACCGGGGACGGCGTGACGGATCTGCTGGGACGGCTCCACTCGGTGCCGTCCACTCACGCGGACTACGGGAAGCTGTTCCTGTACCCGGGAGCACGGACGACGGACACCACGGGCACGTCGCTCTACCGCACAGGTACGCGGTCGGTGTACGGCACCGCGAGCTGGCAGCCGGCGAACATCCCGTCGCTCGCCTCGGCGGGCAACGCCCAGGGCACGGTCGTCGACCACGGCACGTACAAGCAGTTCGTGCCCACTGCGGGCGAGGAGAGCCCGGACTTCTGGGCGACCCAGCCCGGCGGGGCCTCGGGGACCGGCGTGCTGCGGTTCTACCCGGGGCGGCCCGCCGCCCACGGCTCGCCGACCGTCGTCGGCGAAGCGGGCTGGACCTCGTCCATCGCCGCCATCTTCTGACCGAGCCGCCGAGCTGCAGGGCCCCCGTTCCGTACCGGAGCGGGGGCCCTGCCGTCGCCGGGGCCGTCTTCGTAGTCTGGACGTATGACCGAACGCAAACCGCCTGGCGTCAGCTTCGAGTCGTTCGTGGACAAGCAGATCCGCGAGGCCGCGGAGCGCGGCGAGTTCTCGAAGCTGGCCGGCTTCGGGAAGCCGCTCGACGACGACACCGCCCCCTACGACGAGCTGTGGTGGATCAAGGGGAAGATGCATCGCGAGGGCGCGTCCGTCCTCCCGCCCTCCCTGGCCCTGCGCAAGGAGGCCGAGGACGCGGTGGAGGCGATCGGCCGGGCCGTTTCGGAGTCGCAGGTGCGCCGGATCCTCGGCGAGATCAACACCAAGATCGCCGCGGCCCTGGCCCGCCCACCGGCCGGGCCGCCGCTGAATCTGAAGCCGTTCGACGTCGAGGAGACGCTGGCCCGGTGGCGGGCGGAGCGGGCGGACACGTAGCTCGGTCGAGTCGGCCGACTCGACCGCCCGAGTCGCGTCGCCCCCGGTCGAAGGCGCCGTCGGCCCACCTCGGGGCGCGGTCGGCGCCGTCGGTGCGGTCAGAGGGTGGTCCTTCCGGCCGTCGGCCGGAGAAGTGCGCGGGCGCGGGCCCACGTCTCCCCCGGGTCGAACTCCTCCGCCTCCCACCCGGTCGACGTCAGCGCGCCCCGCCCCCGGTACGCGCGCATGATCTCGACGTGCGGGGCCCAGGCGACGAAGGCCCGCAGGGCCGCTTCGTCGTGCCAGACGGCGACGGCGCCGCAGCGGCGGGCCAGGGGAAGCGCCCAGAGCCACATCCCGTACGCCCCGTCGAGCTCCGTCCAACGCGCCGCGAGCCGGCGGGCGGCGCGATGGACGCCGGGGAGGTCCGTAAGGCGGTCGAGGGTGAAGTCGGTGACGCTGACCAGCACGTGGCCCCCGTCGGCCGGTCCGCCGTACCGGCCGGGTGTCCACGCGGATCTCAGCACGCGGTGCCGCCGATCGGCCCGTCCGGTGTGCGGCCGAGGGTCGCGAGGATCCGGTCCAGTGTGGCCGCGCCCGGGGGCAGGGGGATGCCCGGGCGGAAGGGGCTGTCCGGGGCGAGTCGGGTGTCGCCGTCCGGGACGGAGAGGGCGATCGGGAGCGCGGCGTCGAGGACGTCGGGTTCGGGGTCGTACGGGAGGTCCAGGCCGCGGGCGATGTCCCAGCCGTGGACGACGTAGTCGATGAAGTGGAAGCCGACGGCGCGGCCGGCGGGGAACGTCCGGTCGACCGTGAACTCGGGCAGGAGGAAGGGCCGGTCCGGGGCGTCCAGGGCCGCGAAGGCGGCGACGACGCGCTCGGCGGCCTCGGCGTACCGCGCGACGGCTTCGACGGTGTCGGTCACGGGGCGGACGGACCAGTGGGCGAGATCCGCGCCGTCGCCGAGGGCGGCGGCCGCGAACCCGCGGTGCTGGGCCGTCATATGGGCGAGCAGATCGGCAACCGTCCATCCGGCGCAGGGCGTCGGCCGGTCGAGGTCGCCGGGGGTCACCCGATGCACCAGGGCGACGCTGTCGCGGACCACGCGCGCGTGGAGGAGCCGTAACCGCTCGAACCGCTCCGTGGGGTCCGCACCATCCGAAGAGATATGCATGTGCTTACGATCTGCTCGGGCTTATGAATTGTCAACGGGTATTTTCGTGCCATGGAAGAGCCCCGCCCCGATCTCGCCGCAATGGTCGTGCCGCTGGGCCGCACCCTGATGGCGGCGGAGCAGCCGGTCCTGGACGCCCACGGCGTGACCATGTGGGCGTACGCGGTCCTGCTGCACCTCGACGAGACCCCCATCCGCACCCAGGCCGCCCTGGCGGAGGCGATCCGGGCGGACAAGACCCGGATCATCGCCGTCCTCGACGACCTGGAGACGCGCGGTCTGATCCGCCGCCGCCCCGACCCCCAGGACCGTCGGGCGCGACTGCTCTCACTCACGCGCGAGGGCCGCGAGCTGCGGGACACCGTGCAGTCCGAGATCCAGAAGGGCGAGGAAGGCGTGCTGTCCCGGCTTCCGGCGGCGGACCGGGAGGCGTTCGTCCGGGCCCTGCGGATCCTGACGACCGAGTAGTTGAATCCTCCCCTCCTTGAGGGAGGGGATTCCTGGCTCAGGCCGCCTCCTGGAGCAGCGCTCCAGGAGGTCTTCCGCCATCAGCACCAGCCGGGTCGAGACCAGCCCGGACAAGCATCACGCGTGCGGAGTTCTTGTCCCTGGGAGACACGGCTCCGCATACGGTGCAGGTGTAGGTGCGCTCACCCAGCGGCAGTGCATGCTTGGCTCTCGCATGGCACTGCGCGCAGTCCATCGTGGTGTACGCAGGACGGACAAGGCGGATGTCCCGCCCGTGCTTGCGGCCCATCTCGATCAGAGCGGCTTTGGTGGCGCCGATGGCGGCGTCAGCCGCCTTGCGGGCCATCGTGGTCCTGGCGAGAAACCTCGGACGGAAGTCCTCCACCGCAAGGACATCGTGGTCGCGGACGACCTTCTTGGCCCACTTACGGCTGGTGTCCTCACGCTGCCTCGCGACCTTCTTGTGCGCCTTCGCCCGCAATTTCTTCGCCCCGCGGTAGCCCTTCGATCCAGGCCGCCCCCTCTCCGGCCTGCGGCGGGCCATCATTCGGTCGTACCGGCTCAGCTTCCCTTTCGCCTTCTTGCCATGCTCGGCGTGTGGCAAGTCATGCGCGTCGGACGTGGTGGTCGCGGTCTCCTTCACACCCCAGTCGACACCGAGGACACGGCCGGTCCACGGCAGAGGCTGGACCTCGGCGGCGACGACGAACGAGGCATACCAGTGCCCAAGGCTGTCCTGGTACACGCGCACCGAGGACGGCTCCGCCGGCAGCTCGCGCGACCACACCACAGTAAGGACGATGTCGCCCGCCAGGTGCAGTCTGCCGTTCTTCAGACGGAAACCGCGCTTGGTGTAGTTGAGACTCGGCAGAGCCTCCCGCTTCTTCTTGTGCTTCGGCATCCCGGCCCGGCGCGCCATGGGCAATCGCTCCCGAATGTCCTTGTGTGCCTTGGCGCGGGAGCGGCCGAAGTCGCGAATGATCTGCTGCTGACACACCGACGAGCCCTCACGCAGCCACGGCGTACATGCACGGGCCTCGGTAAGCATCCTGTCGAGTTGGGCCGGGCCGCACGTGATCTTCTGACCGGTGGCCTTGTTGCGCAAGTGCACCGCCCTGGACTTGGCGACGCATTCGTTCCAAACCCACCGGCACCGGCCCCACTCCGCCGCCAGGGAGGTGCGGGCGATGGACGACACGCGAAGCCGGTAGGCGTACCGGGCCAGCCCGGCCTCCGCAGCAGCGTTCACCCGCGCCATCCCCCCCTCACGCTCCCAGCCAAAACGCCGCGGCATCCGAACACTCTCAGCGACCATATGCACGACTGCCGCACGCGCGTACCCGATCCCCTTACCGTCACTCCAACCGGCGACGATCGGCACACGCGTTCGCGCCATTCCCGCTCGTACCGGCAGCCGTACAGATGCTCCGCACCCTGAACCGAATACCGGAGCCTCCTCACGAGAAAGGGTGAACTCGGCCGCCTCCCGGCCCCGTCACCGGCCGCGCGGCCCCGCCGCGGCACCTCCTCGATGGCCCACTGGGTGGAGCACACCGCACCGTCGAGCGAGGAGTGAGTGACATGAAAAGCGCCGATCTGCTGCTGGACGCGTTCGGCCGCGTCCAGGAGGCCGTGCACGGAGCCGTCGAGGGCCTGTCGGAGGACGAGCTGGCGCTACGGATCGACGAGGACGCGAACTCGATCGCCTGGCTGGTCTGGCACCTCACGCGGATCCAGGACGACCATGTCGCGGGCGCGTTCGACAGCGAGCAGGTGTGGACGTCCGACGGCTGGAAGACCCGCTTCGGTCTCCCGTTCGGCGCAGGGGCCACGGGGTACGGCCACTCCAGCCCCCAGGTCGCCAAGGTCCGGGCCCCCGCGGACCTGCTGCTCGGCTACTACGACGCCGTCCACGCCCGGACCCTGGAGCACCTCGGCTCCTTGACCAACGCCGACCTCGACCGTGTCGTGGACGACGCCTGGGACCCGCCGGTCACCCTCGGCGTCCGCCTGGTGAGCGTGATCGCGGAGGACAACCAGCACGCGGGCCAGGCGGCTTACGTACGGGGCGTGGTGGAGCGGCGGTAGAGGTCGTGACGGGTGCGGCCGGGGTTGCGGCTCCGGGGGGCCGCCTGCCGCCTCCGTACAACCCTTTCTCCCGAACAGGAGTCTGACCCGCCGCAACCCATGGTGCGCCTGGTACTCCTGAGGAGAAGACACTTTGCTCCACGCACGTCCCGCCCGTCGGCGACTCGCTGTCGCCGTCGTCACGGTGCTCGCCGTCACCGTCGGCTCGACCGCACTGACCGCCCCGGCGATCGCCGCCCCGGCCGCCGAGGGCGTGACGGAAGCGGCGACCACGAACGTCGCGCCGTACCCCAAGGACAGCACCATCGTCGGCGCGGGCGCCACGGGCTACCTGACGGTCACCAGGCCCCCGGGATCCCTCGCCTCGCGGCACTGGGTCCCGGCGGACGGTTCCCCCGTGAAGCCGATGGACTGGACGGACGAGAGCACGGGCTCGGGGGACATCGTCGCCGACCACTGGGCCGCCGGCGCCAGCCTGACGGACATGGCGACCGGGAAGCGGTTGCGGTCGGTGTCTCTCGACAGTGAGACGACGTACGCGGGCGCCGCGGGCACGGCCCTGTTCACCACCGTGGTCAATGTGAACGGGGACAGGCTCCTTCACATGCACACCACGACCAGTGGCACGGGCAGGATGACGACCGGTCTGCCGGGGGACGCCACGGGCATCGTGGTGAAGCCGGGCACGGCCGATCACGCCCTGCTGACCTACTCCGTCGGCACGGATGCGGCGGCCACGAAGTACGTGGCCCTGCTCGACTTCGCCACCAACGCGGTGACCGAGACGTACGCACTTCCGGCCGCCGCCGCGAAGGGCGACCTCGCCGTCTCGGCGACGCACCTGGCCTGGGTCGAGCACGACGGCGAGGCGCAGAACGTGACCGTGGTGGCCGTCGACCGCGCGACCCGGCAGTCCCAGCGCCTGAACGTCGGCCGCACCTGGTGGCAGAAGGACGTCGAAGTCGGTCTGGTCGGCGACTGGGTCACGTACGGCACGCGCGTCGGCCTCGAGGCCTTCGAGCCGAATGCTCTGGACGCCCTGACCGCCCGCAGCCTGAAGGACGCGTCCGCCCCCGCCCGCAAGCTCCTCGATCACACCCTCTCGGCCGCCGTCGCACCCGACGGCGCCCAGATAGTCCGCGGCGGCACGATCGAGCAGGGCGAAGGGCTCTATCGGATCGCCCCGGGAGCCGACGGGGCTCCTACCGCCACGTTCGTCGCGAGCAGTGGAGAGCCCACCAAGATCGGCCTGCTGCGCTCCGAGGTCCCCGCCGTGATCGACCTCGACCGGAATCGCGGCCGGATATCGCTCGAATGGCAGGTGACCCGGTACAACGTGTACGCCAAGGTGACCCTGCGCCACGTGCGGACAGAGAAGACGAAGTCGTTCCACGACCTCCAGCTGGAGGGTGGGGTCATGCGTGTCGACTGGGTGGGCGACATCGACCCCGGCACCAGCACCCCCTACCAGAGCGCCTTCAACGGCGACTACACGTGGGAGCTCAGCGCCGAGCCCATGAGCGGCATCGGCCCGACCCTGATCTCCACCGGGACGTTCAAGGTCGTCCGCAAGCCCGCCCCGCACGACTACAACGACAACGGCTCCCCGGACGTGCTCCTGCGCGACGGGTCGGGCCGGCTGTGGCGCGCCGACTCGCACTTCGACCACTACAACCCCTGGCTGTCGTCGGGGGAGGAGAAGCTCGTCGGCAGCGGCTGGGGCGGTTACAACCAGATCGAGGCCGCCGGGAACATCGCCGGAGCCGCCCACGGGGACATCGTCGCCCGTGACACGGCCGGTGTCCTGTGGCACTTCCTCGGCAACGGCGACGGTACCTTCGCCGGCCGGTACAAGATCGGCACGGGCTGGGGCGGGTACAACAAGATCGCCGCGGGCAGCGACCTCAACGGTGACGGCAGGCCCGACCTCGTGGCCACCGACGCCGCCGGGGCCATGTGGCTCTACAAGGGAACGGGCAGCTGGCGGACGCCGTACACGACGCGCGTGAAGATCGGTACGGGCTGGCAGGGATACAACCTGATCACCGCCACCGGCAACATCGCCGGAGCGGCTGCCGGAGACCTGGTCGCCCGTGACAGCTCTGGCGTTCTCTGGCTGTACCTCGGCAAGGGTGACGGCACCTTCGCGCCGCGCATCAGGGTCGGTGCCGGGTGGGGCGGGTACGGCCACATCGTCGGCGTCGGCGACGCCGACCGTGACGGCCGACCCGACCTGTTCGCGACCAACGCCGGCGACACCAACACGTACCTGTACAAGGGCACCGGAAGCTGGAGCGCCCCCTTCGGGCAGCGCCAGGCCACCACGATGCCCAACAGCAGGCCGACCTCCGTCGTCTGATCCGAGTGCCCTCGGCCCCGGGTGTGACGTGGTCACCACGTCACGCCCGGGTGCCCGGGGCCTTCGGCCTACAGGTACGGGCGGGTGATCAGCTCGATCGCGTGGCCGGCCGGGTCCTTGAAGTACACGCCCCGGCCGCCGTGTTCGTTGTTGATCTCGCCCGAGCGCTGCATCTGCGGATCGGCCCAGTGCTCGACGCCGCGGTCGCACAGTCGCCGGTACGCCCGGTCGAACAGCTCGTCGTCGATCAGGAGGGCGTAGTGCTGCATCTGGATCTCGATGTGCGGCGGCGGCGTCGCGAACTGGAGCAGCACGCCGTCGGTGAGCTGGACGTTGGTGAACGGCCCCCAGGACGGCGCTTCGGGAAGCTCCAGCAGCTCCCTGAAGAACAGCGCCGATTCCTTGCCGTCCTTGGCGGCGATGATGGTGTGGTTGAACGTGACTGACATACGGCTGACCTCGATGGTGTTCGACACGAAAGATGGACGCGAAGTGCAGGAGCACTGGGAGGTCCGCGTGCCGAACCGCGAGGGCTGGGGTGCGTCGAGCGCACCCGCCGTGCGATCAGTCCACCACCGGGTAGCCGATCCGTGTGTGGCGTCGAAGCGCCGATCCGGTGTTCACGTCGGATGATCTTACGGATCGCCGGTCGAGGCCGCAGGTCGATATCACGTCAGCGGTACGACGACGTTTCCGGCCAGGACGTGGCGCGTCAGAACGCGAAGACCGTGCCCGTCCTGGCATTCAGCTCGCAGATGTTCCCGAACTCCTTCTTCCAGCCCACCGGGACGTTGTCGAAGGTGCCTTGCGCCTCCGCCACCACCGGTTCGTAGACCATCGGGCAGACCACGTCGGCGTCGCCCTTCAGCTTCTCGAAGTTCCCGCGCGCGTCGTTCAGGGCGCCGCACGCGACCTCTCCCTGGGGATGGTTGCCCCCGGTGGGGCCACACCCGAGATAGACCTCCTTCACGTCGCCGGTCGCACCCGACGTGATCGTCAGGAAGATCCTGGTGGGCGGGGTCGGCGCGGCATCCTCCGCGCCCGCGAGGCCGAGGCCCGCGACGGTGGCCGTGGCCACGGCGAAAGCAAAGGTGCTCTTCATGCCCCGGCAAACGAGCGCTCCGACCCGCGGTCACTAAGCTCCACTCGCATGACCGGGAAGTTCATCCTCTTCGACGTGGACGGCACTCTGATGGACGCCGTCGCCAACCAGCGCCGCGTCTGGCACGCCTGGGCGGCACGGCACGGGCTGGACGGCGAGGAGGTGTACGGGATCGCGCTCCGCACGCGGCCCGTCGAGACGTTCGCCGCCGTCGCGCCGGGTCTCGACCCGGAGGCGTGTCTGGCGCTGCTGCACTCGCTGGAGGACGAGGACGTACGGAGCGGTGAGTACGGCGCCTTCGCGGGCGCCGCGGAGCTCCTCGGCGCCCTCCCTCCCGGCTCCTGGGCGCTCGTGACCTCCAATTACGAGCACCGGGTGCGGGGCCGTTTCGCGCGCACGGGCCTCCCGCTGCCGGGGCTGGTCGTGGACGCCGCCTCCGTCACCGAGGGCAAGCCGTCCCCGGCGCCGTACCTCCTGGCGGCGGAGAAGCTGGGCGCTTCGCCCGCCGACTGTCTGGTGATCGAGGACGCGCCGTCGGGCGTTCTCTCGGGCGTGGCCGCGGGGATGACGGTGTGGACGGTCAACGCGCCGGCGACGCCTCCGGGGTCGGGTGCGCACCGTCACTTCCCGACCCTGTCAGAGGCCGCTCCGGAGATCCTGGCCTTCGCCGTCTCGGGCTGAACTCGCCCTGCGAGGCGTCGACTTCCGCTTCTGTACTGTGACTTGACGGGTCGTTCAGATCGCAGGATAGCTCCGCTATCCTGCTGACCATGCAGGGGGAGCAGGCAAACAACTCACATCTGACCGGCAGCGGAGCCACGCCACTGGAGTCGGGGGATCCCCGGCAGATCGGCGCGTTCAGGCTACTCGGCGTCCTCGGATCCGGGGGCATGGGACGGGTCTATCTCGGGGCCGTGCCCGGGAAGTTCGCGGCGGTCAAGCGGGTGCTGCCCGTGCTGGCCGAGGACTCGGACTTCCTGAACCACTTCGGGCACGAGCTCGACAATCTGGCCCGGCTGCCCGGCGGCGCCAGTGTGAAGCTGCTCGCCAGTGACCGCACGGCGAAACCGCCGTGGTTCGCGACCGAGTACATACCGGGGGTCACCCTCAACGAGGCGATCAGGCTGCACGGCGGCCCGCTTCCCCCCGACGCCCTGTGGCGGCTCCTGCATCAGGCGGCCGCCGGGCTGAAGGCCGTGCACGCCGCGGACATGGTGCACCGCGACCTCAAGCCGTCCAACGTCATGCTGACGCCCGACGGCCTGTCGCTCATCGACTTCGGCGTCGCACGCGCCGCCGACCAGAGCCGGCTGACGCGGACCGGCATGGTCATCGGGACGCCCGCCTACATGGCTCCCGAGCAGGCCGTCGCCGATCCTCAACTGACGGGTGCGGCCGATGTCTTCGGCCTCGGCAGCCTCCTGCTGTACGCCGCCATCGGCCGTCCGCCCTTCGGTGACGGCTCCGGGCCCGGCCTTCTCTACCGGGTCGTCCACGGCGAGCCCGACTTCGGACAGCTCGCGGAGACGGCGCCCGAGCTCGCGGAGGTCGTACGGTCCTGCCTCGCCAAGGACCCGGCGGACCGGCCGACGGCGGCCGAACTCGTCGGCCTCACCGACGGCCACGCGGAGGGCGTCCGGTGGCCGTCGGCCGTCGCCGAACGGGTCGAGGAGCGGGCGGCCTTCGCCGCCGGGGCGCCCACGGCCGAGCAGCTCGCGGAGTTCGGGGACGCCGGGGAGGGCGACCAGGTCGAGGACATCGGGACGGTGGCGCTCACCCCGCGGGGCCCGAGGGAGCCCGCGACCGCCGGCCCCGACGCGGCCGCCGTCACCGGCCCCACCGCGGCACGCGGGTGGCGGGAGCGGCGCAACCGGTTCGTCCTGGTCGCGGTCCCCGTCGTGGTGGCCACCGGCACCACCCTGACCGTCGCCCTCGGGCCGTACGAGATCGGCCGACAGGGCGGCGGCCCCGACGCGTCGGCGGCGCCGCCCGCCGCCACCGCCTCGCAGCCCGCACCCGGCGCGCCCGCACCGGCGACCACTCCCCCGTCCACCCCACCTTCCGCCTCCGCCTCGGGATCCCCCTCGGGTCAGGGACCAGGGCCCACCACGGGCGGCGGCGCGGCGACAGGCGGTGGGGCTGCGGCAGGCGGCGGGGGTACGGCGGCGGGCGGCGGCGCGGCCGCCGGCGGCACCTTCCCCGGGAGCGCCAGCGGAAGCGGGGGCGGGTCCTCCTCGACCGGAGGCGGTTCCGGCTCCACGACCACGCAGCCCAAGCCCCGACCGTCGTCCGGCGGCTCGGCGCCCTCGGGGACGTACTCCCTGGAGAACGCCTCCAATGGCGAGTGCATCGGCGAGTACATGCCGGGGTACGGCATCTTCGCCAACACGTACGAGTGCGGTTCCGTGCCCAACAACAGCGGCAGCATGTCGTACGCATGGACCTACTCGGCGGGCGCGAACGGCACCTTCCGGCTGGTCAACAGGACGACCGGGCGCTGCCTCCAGTCGGGCGGGAACCCCGGCGGCGTCGGCGTCGGCGCCTGCAACGGCTCCAGCAAGCAGGCGTGGAAGATCCACGCCACGACGCCCTACGGCCGGACGATCATGAACGTGAGCAACGAGGAGTGCATGATCGTCGGGCCACCGTTCCTGACCACGTACGCCTGCGACTCGGGCAACCGCGCTCAGCTCTGGCGGAACATCCCACCCGTGTGAGCAAACCGCCGGGTGACACAACCTCAGCTCCCGCTCATGTGTCTGATCATGGATCGCGCGTTCCGCGCCGCTCTTGAGCAGCGGAGGACCTCATCAAGGGCACCGGCAGCTGGAGCGCGCCCTTCGGCCCCCGCTCGGCGATCGCCAACTCCGGGCTCGGTACGGCCGCTCCGATCTCCCTCTACTGACCGAAGACCGGGACCGTCACATCCCCCTCCGGCCGGAAGGCGACCTCCAGATCCATCCCGATCCGGAGGTCCGCCTCCGCCACCCCCACGACCTCCGTCATCATCCGCGGGCCCTCCGCCAGGTCCACCACCGCCGCCACGTACGGCACCCGGTCCCCGAACGGCGGGAGGTCGTTGCGGTGGACGACCGACCATGTGTAGAGCGTGGCGCGGCCGCTCGCCTCTTCCCAGCGCACGTCCTCGCTCCAGCAGTGGGGGCAGAACTCGCGCGGGTAGTGGTGCGCCCGGCCGCAGGCCTCGCAGCGCATGAGCAGCAGACGGCCCTCGGCCGCCGCGTCCCAGTACGGGCGGGTGAAGGCGTCGATGTCCGGGTCGGCGGCCGTCATCGGAACAGTCCGATCGCGTGGTCGAGGGACCAGGTCTGCCAGGACATCGCGAAGAGGGCGACCAGCGAGATCAGCGCCATCATCGCGTTCTGCCCCTGCTCGGCCCAGTCGTGGATCATCAGGACGAGGTAGAGGAGGTTCAGGAGGAGGCCGCCGATCAGGGCCACGGGCGTGAGGAGGCCGAGGATCAGGCCGAGGCCCAGGGCCAGTTCGGCGTAGACGACGACGTACGCCATCGTCTTCGGGCGCGGCGCGACGACCGAGTCGAAGCCTTTCCGCACGAACGGCCACCGGTGCTTGCCGGCGACGTCCGCGGCCCACGCGATGCCCGTGCCGCGCTCGAACCAGCCCTTCCTGTCCTTGTGGCGCCAGCTCTCCAGCCACCAAAGGCCGAGGCCTATACGGAGGACGGCAAGCCATTCCGCGCCGGTGAGCCAGATGGTCTGCATCGGTCGATACCTGCCCCTCCCCGGTCCTGATCTGACGGTACGTCAGTTCAGCGGATGCGGTGGCGTCTGCGCAAGACCCCCGCACGCCCCCGCGTACTCCCCCCACACCCCACGCACACGTGACCGTTTCGCAACCGATTCCCCTCTTGACCGAGACCCAACAAGTGAGCATCTCGTTACGCTGAGCATTCGTGACCAACACCCCCCGTTCCAGACCCGACCACCCCGTCTACGTCATCGGCGGCGGACCCGGCGGACTCGCCGTCGCCGCCTCCCTGCGCGAGCAGGGCATACGGGCCGTCGTCCTGGAGAAGTCCGAGGCGGTCGGCGCCTCCTGGCGGGCGCACTACGACCGCCTGCGGCTGCACACCACCCGCCGTCTCTCGGCGCTTCCCGGACTGCCGATCCCCCGCTCCTTCGGCCGCTGGGTCGCGCGCGCGGACGTCGTGCGGTACCTGGAGAAGTACGCCGAGTTCCACGAGCTGGAGATCGTGACCGGCGTCGAGGTCTCCCGCGTCGAGCGCGTCGGTGAGGACTGGCTGCTGCACGCCACCGGTGGCCGGCAGCTGACCGGCCGGGCCGTCGTCGTCGCCACCGGGTACAACCACACCCCGCGGCTGCCCGAGTGGGCTGGCCTGGACACGTACGGCGGCGAGCTGATCCACGCGAACGCCTACCGGAACCCGGGGCCGTACGAGGGCAAGGACGTCCTCGTCGTCGGCGCCGGGAACACCGGGGCCGAGATCGCAGCCGACCTCGCCGCGGGCGGGGCCGCACGGGTACGGCTCGCGGTGCGCACCGTGCCGCACATCGTGCGGCGCTCCACGGCCGGGTGGCCGGCGCAGCGCACCGGCATCCTGGTGCGGCGGCTGCCCGTACGCCTGGTCGACAGGATGGGCGAGCTGATGTGCCGCATCTCGGTGCCGGACCTGTCGGAGCAGGGGCTGCCCCGGCCGGACACGGGGCTCTACTCGCGGGTGCGCGAAGGGGCCGTCCCCGTGCAGGACGTGGGCCTGATCGATGCCGTACGCAAGGGGAAGGTGGAGATCGTCGGCGCGGTCGACTCCTTCGACGGCGACAAGGTCCTCCTCGCCGACGGCTCCGCGATCACCCCGGACGCCGTGATCGCGGCGACCGGATACCGGCGGGCCCTGGAGCCGCTCGTGGGGCACCTCGGTGTCCTCGACGAGCGCGGGCGGCCGGTGACCCGGGGCGCGCGGGCTCCGCGCGAGGCGGCGGGGCTGTACTTCACGGGGTTCACGAACCCGATCAGCGGGATGTTCCGGGAGATGGCGATCGACGCGGAGAAGATCGCCCGCGCGATCCGGAAGTCGGCCGGCCGGTAGGCGGCCGGCGGCCCGGGAACGCCCGCTCGGCGACCTCCGCCCCCGTCCCTCCGTTCATTGGCTCTGTCGCAGTCATTCCTGACTGAGCGTCAGTTCTGTAATCTGACTGAGTGTCAGGTGACGCGCTGCGGCAGAACGACGAGCGGGAGAGTGGGCGGAACGATGCTTGGATCGACTCACGGCACCTTCACCACCGACCTCCGCGCCCGCGTGGTCGCCTGCGGGGAGCATTCCGGGGCGCCCGGCATCGCCGTGCACGGTGTCACCGCCGTGGACGGCGACCGGGACGTCAGCGGACGGCCGCTGCACGCCCCCGTACCCGACCTCGACCGGTTCTTCCGGCCCGGGTCCGTCGCCGTCGTCGGGGCGTCCGACGCCGAGGGGCGGCCCAACACCGGCATCACACGGCAGCTCATCGCCTGGGCCGAGCGGGTCGGCGCCCGGCTCGTGCCCGTGCACCCCACCCGTACGAGCGTCTTCGGGATCGACTGCGTGCCCTCGGTCGGCGCACTCGCCGAGCCCGTCGACCTCGCCGTCCTGCTCGTCGCCGACCCGCTGCCCGTCATCGAGGAACTGGGCGAGGCCAAGGTGAGGTTCGCCGTCGCCTTCGCCTCCGGCTTCGCCGAGACCGGCGACGAGGGCGCCGCCGCGCAGGAACGTCTCACCGACGCCGTACGACGCTCCGGGATCCGCCTGCTCGGCCCGAACACCAACCTCAACGCCTTCGAGCGCTTCCGCGACGACCTCGACGGGCCGGCGATCGCGCTCATCACGCAGTCGGGCCACCAGGGGCGGCCCGTGCACACCCTCCAGGAGCTGGGGGTACGGCTCTCCCACTGGGCGCCCACCGGCAACGAGGCCGACCTGGAGACCGCCGACTTCATCTCGTACTTCGCGACCCGGCCCGAGGTCGGGGCCATCGCCTGTTACGTCGAGGGGCTCAAGGACGGCCGCTCCTTCCTCCTCGCCGCCGACCGCGCCGCCCGCCAGGGCGTGCCCGTCGTCGCGGTGAAGGTCGGGCGGACCGAGACCGGGGCACGGATGGCCGCCTCGCACACCGGCAAGCTCACCGGCGCGGACCAGGTCGTCGACGCGGCGATGCGGCAGTTCGGGGTCATCCGGGTCGACGGGCTGGACGAACTCCAGGACACCTCCGCCCTGTTGGCGCGGGCCCGCAAGCCGGTCGCCGACGGTGTCGTCGTCTACTCGATCTCCGGCGGCACCGGCGCGCACTTCTCCGACCTCGCCACGGCCGCAGGCCTGCGCCTGCCGACGCTGCCGCAGACCAAGCAGGACGAGCTGCACCAGTGGATACCGCCGTATCTGAACGTCGCCAACCCGGTCGACAACGGCGGGCATCCGGTGGGCGACTGGCGCGGCCGGAAGATCATCGACGCGATCCTCGCCGACCCTTCCGTCGGGGTTCTGATATGCCCCATCACGGGCCCCTTCCCGCCGATGAGCGACAAGCTGGCGCAGGACCTGGTGGAGGCGGCCGAGGCCACCGACAAGCTGGTGTGCGTGGTGTGGGGTTCGCCGGTCGGTACCGAGGCCGCCTACCGCGAGACCCTGCTCGGATCGTCGCGCGTCGCCACCTTCCGTACGTTCTCCAACTGCATCGGCGCCGTGAAGGCCTACCTCGACCACCACCGCTTCACCACCGCCTACCGCTCCCCCTTCGACGAGGCCCCCCGCACCCCCTCCCCCTCCTTCCGCAAGGCGCAGGCCCTGATGCGGCCCGGCCGGCAGCTCAGCGAGCACGCGGCGAAGCAGCTGCTGCGGGCGTACGGGATCCGGGTGCCGCGCGAGCAGTTGGTGACGAGCGCCGCGGCGGCCGTCCGGGCGGCCGGACTCGTCGGCTACCCGGTGGTGATGAAGGCGTCCGGCGCGCAACTGGCGCACAAGACGGAGCTGGGTCTGGTGAAGGTCGGGCTGACCTCGGCGAGCCAGGTGCGGGACGCGTACCGCGAGCTCACCGACATCGCCCGCTACGAGGGCGTCGACCTCGACGGGATCCTCGTCTGCCAGATGGTGGGGCGCGGGGTCGAGATGGTGGTGGGCGTGACCCGCGACCCGCTCTTCGGGCCGACGGTCACGGTGGGCCTGGGGGGCGTCCTGGTCGAGGTCCTCAACGACGCGGCCGTGCGCGTGCCGCCGTTCGGCGAGGACCAGGCGCGCGAGATGCTCGGCGAACTGCGCGGGCAGGCGCTGCTGAAGGGCGTACGGGGGGCTCCGCCGGCGGACGTGGACGCGCTGGTGGAGGTCGTGCTGCGGGTGCAGCGGATGGCCCTGGAGCTCGACGGCGACCTCGCCGAACTGGACATCAACCCGCTGATGGTGCTGCCGAGGGGGCAGGGCGCGGTGGCGCTCGACGCCCTCGCGGTCTGCCGATAGGAGCCCTGGTGGAAGACGTTCTGCACTCCGTCGAGAACGGCGTCTCGTGGATCACGCTCAACCGGCCCGAGGCGATGAACGCCGTCACCTGGGACCAGCGTGAGCGGATCATCGCGCTCCTCGGGGACGCCTCGGCCGACCCGGACGTACGGGCCGTGGTACTGACGGCGACCGGGCGGGGCTTCTGCGCCGGGGCGGACCTGAGGGGCGCCCCGTCGTCGGGCGAGGGAAGCGAGATGGGGGTCCCCCCGGCCGGAGGCCGGGGGCGAGTCCCGGGGGACGTGGCGCGGACCATCAGGCTCGGGGCGCAGCGCCTCATCGGGGCCGTACTGGACTGCGAGAAGCCGGTGATCGCGGCGGTGAACGGGACGGCGGCCGGGATCGGGGCGCATCTGGCGTTCGCCTGCGACCTCGTGCTCGCGGCGGAGCCGGCGAAGTTCATCGAGGTGTTCGTACGGCGCGGGCTGGTACCGGACGGGGGCGGGGCGTATCTGCTGCCCCGGCTCATCGGCCCGCAGCGCGCGAAGGAGCTGATGTTCTTCGGCGACGCGGTGACGGCTCACGACGCCCGGGAGCTGGGTCTGGTGAACCGGGTGGTCCCGGCGGAGGAGTTGGAGAAGACCGCGCGGGAGTGGGCCGAGCGGCTGGCCCAGGGCCCGACGCGGGCGCTCGCGCTCACCAAGCAGCTGGTGAACGCGTCCCTGGACACCGACCGGGCCGGCGCGTTCGCGGCGGAGGCGGCGGCGCAGGAGATCAACATGACGACGCGGGACGCGAACGAGGGGGTGGCGAGCTTCGTGGAGCGGCGCACGCCCCGGTACGAGGGGCGCTAGAGCCGCCCTCTCGAGCCCCCGGAATATGTGGCGCCGGGCGTCGGCTGCGGACCGTATCGTGTGTCGGGCATATGACAAGACCGCTCCGGGGGGAACGGAATGCCCGACTTCGCGCGTACGCGTGAGAGATCCACGGTGCCGATGGCACCGATCCTGCTCGTCCTGACTCTGCTGACCGCCCTGCTCGCGCCCCTGCTGCCCATCGGGCTCGGCGGGGTCGCGGTCGCTGCGACACCACAGACGCTCCCGGCCACCGTCGCCGCCACCGACGCTCCGGCCACCGGCTCTCCGGCCACGGACTCTCCGGCCACCGGTGACGCCACGGACGCGCCCGCCTCGGCCGGCGCCACCGCCGACGCCGAAGCCGCAACCGGCGCCACCGCGAGCGCCGCCACCGAGAACGGCACCACCGACGAGGCCGCCTGCCCGGCGCTCGCGCTCGCCCCGCTGGGCGACCCCGGTGACGCCGTCGGCCGCGCCACGATCGCCGCCAACGAGTCGGCCTGCTTCACCTTCACCGTCGAGAAGCCCGGCACGCACCGTGTGCTCCTCGGCGGCGGCATCCACCAGCAGGCGTACGCCCAGGTCTCCCAGGGCGAGACGCAGGTCGACTGCTACGACCCGTTCTACGGCGCGGGCTGGTGCGACCTGACCGCCGGCACGTACACGCTGAGCGTCCACAACTCCGGCTGGGAGCCCGGCGAGGCGCAGGCCGCCGTCGTCCCGCTGCTGCCGTCCACGAACTGCACCGACGCCGGCAGCACCGGGTACGACACCGCACCGCTGACCGGCGAGGCCGTCAGCCGGCTCGGGATCGTCTGCCGCGGCTTCGCCGCGAACGCCGGTGACCGGATCACCAGCGACTTCCGGCTCGAGAAGTACGGCCAGGCCATCCACTGGATCACCGACGACAGCGGCCGGCGCATCTGCCCCCGCTACAACGAGGACAACAGCGACGGCTGCGTCCTGCCCGCCGGCAACGGCGGCTACCGGGTGCTCGCCGAGGTCCGCGACGTCGAGAACGGTTTCCCCGCCGCGTACAGCCTGAAGATCCGCCGGCTGTCCACTCCGGCGGGCTGCGCCTCCGTGCCCGTCAACGCCTACGGCACCGCGCCCACCCAGGTCTCCCCGCAGACCGAGTGCAAGACGTTCACGCCGGCCACGACCGGCCGGTACGACGTCCACGGCGTCTCGGAGTCCGGCGAGCACACCGCGCTCAAGGTGTACGCGGCCGACGGCACGACGGCCTGCGCGGCGGGATCGGCCTGCACGCTGACCGCGGGCACCGCCCACACCCTGCTCACGGCCGGATCCGTCCTCGTCCTGGACCGTTCCTCGTCCAGCGGCTGCACGTCGGACGTCCCGCTCGCGCAGACCTTCACCGGCTCGTTCGGCGCTGCCGGTGAGGTCGACTGCCTGAACCTGCCGGTGCCGCAGGGCGCCCACATCGGCGTACTGACCTCGCACAAGTCCGGCGCCCCGGACCCGAAGGTCACGATCGTCGATGCCACCGGCGCCGCGTTCTGCGACGACACCTCCCTCCGCGAGGGCACCTGCGCGCCGGCCGGCACCGCCCCGTACCGCGCGCTCGTCTCCAACGAGGAGACGGTGCCGGCGACCGGTGACTACCACCTCGTCGTCCACCGCACGGACGTGGCCGGCGCCTGCCGGACGTTCGTGGCCGGCGACTTCACCGCCTCCCCCGCCCGGATGAGTGTGAAGACGGGCGACGGCGTCTTCGCCGACTGCCTCACCATCCCGGCGGATAACCACTCCGCGCAGGAGAACCTCCAGATCCAGGCGGTCTCCGGCACCTCGTCCGCCGAGGTCAGCGTCCTCGATGCCACCGGCAAGCAGGTCTGCACGGTCCGGTCGTACTACGGCACGTGGACCACCTGCTCGCTCACTCCCGGGCTCGCGCACACCGTGCTCTTCCAGGGCCGGGACGTGCCCGCCGAGTACGCCCTGACCCGACGCGACGTCACCGCCGCCGCGCGCGGCTGCGTGGCGACGCCGGCCGCACCGGTCGGCGGCCCGTCGACCGGGGGCACTCCGTTCGCCCCGGGCACCTTCCTGTGCCATCAGGTGACCACGGCCGACTCCGAGGACACCCTGCACCTGAACGTCCGGGACGCGCTGGGCACGGCGCGAGCCGTCGTGTACGGCGCGGACGGCACGGCCGTCTGCGACTTCTTCGCGGCCGGTTGCGCGGCCACCGGCTCCACCCGCTACCAGGCCCTCGTGATGGTCCCGGAGGGCAAGGCCGCCGCCGACTCGTACCGTCTGGACGCCCTGCGCATCGGCACGGCCGCCGGGCCCGCGCCCGAGTGCGTCAAGGTCCCGAACGTCAGCTACGGCTTCGGGCCGCTGACGGGCGCCCTGACCGAGCAGAAGACCGCGGTGTGCGCCGTCCTTCCGACCGCCTCCGGCGACCGGTTCGACCTGAAGATCACGCCCACGACGACCTTCGAGCAGACGGTCACCCCCTGGCTGTACGACCACGCGACCCGCAGGAACGGCTGCATGGGGTTCATCTCCAGCGCGGGCCACCGCTGGGAGTGCGCGCTCGCGAACGCCTACCCCCGTGTGGCCGGCCCCGCCACGCTCGTCATCGGGCTGCCCGAGAAGGCGTCGCAGGCGGACCTCCGGGTGGACGGCGTCTGCCGGGGCATCTGCGGTCTGGAGGAGAAGTCGATCGGGACCGTGACACCCGCGACGGGTGTCTCCGGCGCCAAGGTGACGGTCACGCTGACCGGTACCGCCCTGCACGAGAAGGACCAGGTCGGGCTCTCCGGCAACGGCTTCTCCGTGCGGTCGACGACCGTGACCGTGGCGCCCGACCGCAGGAGCCTGACGGCCACCCTGGACCTGACCGGCGCGCCGGTCGGTTCCCTGTCCATGAGCGTGCACACGGTCAACGGCACGCAGTACTCCAAGGGTTCGTTCGACGTCCTCGCCCCTAACCGGTCCACCGCCGCCCCGGCCCTCGCCGGCACGGTGGCGGTCGGCGCGGCGGTGACGGCCGGCAACGGCTCCTGGTCGGTGACGCCGGACTCCTACACGTACGAGTGGAAGGCGGACGGGGTCGCGATCGCGGGCGCCACGGCGTCCTCGTACACCGCGCCGGCCTCGCTGCTCGGCAAGAGGCTGTCGGTGGCGGTGACCGCCCACAAGGCCGGGCACCCGGCCGTGACGGCTTCGAGCGCGGCCGTCGCCGTCGCCAAGGGTGTCGCGCCGAAGGCGGTGCAGGCACCGTCCATGTCCGGCGGCATCCGTGTCGGCGTGAAGACCACGGCGGTACTGGGCACCTGGTCGCCCGCGCCGACCTCGTTCACGTACCAGTGGCGGGCGAACGGCGTCGCCATCCCGGGGGCGACCGGGGCGAGTTACTTCTCCCCCGCGTCCATCGTCGGGAAGAAGCTCTCGGTGACCGTGACGGCGCACCGCACCGGGCACCTGAGCGCGTCGGCCACGACGGCGGCGTACACCGTCGCGAAGGGGTTCGCGCCCAGGACGACGACGGCGCCGTCCATCACCGGCACGGTCAAGGTCGGCCGCACCCTGACGCTGAACCGGGGTGTGTGGACGCCGGCGCCGACGTCGTACACGTATCAGTGGTACGCCAACGGGCGGCCGATCTCCGGGGCGACGCGGGCCACGCTGACGCTGACGAAGGCGCAGCGCGGGATGAAGATCGCCGTCCGGGTCGTCGCGCACCGGACCGGTCACGACTCGGGTGTCGCCTGGACCAGGTCGACGGCGGGCGTCGCCGCCTAGTCCGACGCCGCATCCTCGGGGGACCCCGGGACGGGCCTGAACGGCCGGTCCCGGGGTTCTTCCGTGTGCGGGGTCCTGGACCGGGGCCGGGTCGAGCCGAGCCGGGTCGGGCCTCGGGCAAAGTCCTGGGTGGGGCCAAGGGTTCCTATCTGACGGATCGTCAGCTTCAATGGACGGTGTGATGGGACACGCAGGGATGGCGGCCACCGCCGTCCGATACCTCAGGTCGGCCGGATCGCCCACGGCCGTCGAACCACTCCCCAGGCCCCGGCTCCGCGCGGTACGGGAGGACGAGCGGCTGCCCGTCGACCCGGCCGAGTTCCGCCGGGTGCTCGGGCACTTCGCGAGCGGCGTCACCGTGGTGACCGCCCCCGGCCCCGAAGGACCGGCCGGCTTCGCCTGCCAGTCCTTCGCCTCGCTGTCCCTGGACCCGCCACTGGTGGCCTTCATGGTCGCCCGTACGTCGACCACCTGGCCCCGTATCGCCCACGCGGGCGTCTTCTGCGTCAACATCCTGGGCGCGGACCAGGGGGAGTTGTGCCGGGGGTTCGCGAAGAGCGGGGCCGACAAGTTCGCGGGCGTGGGGTACGACGGCGCCCCGGTGACGGGCTCCCCGCGCCTCGCCGGGGCCCCTGCCTGGGTCGACTGCACGATCGCCACGGTCCACACGGGCGGGGACCATCTCATCGTGGTGGGCCGGGTCGAGGCACTGGGCACCCTGGACACGGACGACGAGCCGCTGCTCTTCCACCGGGGACGCTTCGGCCGGTTCACCGGCTAGAGCGGGAACGGCCGGAGCAGTAGGAGTAGGCGTACGGTCAGGCGGCCGCCGGCTCCTTGACGCCCGCGCCCTCCCGGCGGCGGATCACCAGGGCCATCAGCGCCGCCGCCGCGCACAGGGCGCCCGAGGCGTACCAGACCACGTTGTACGAGCCGAAGACGTCCCGCGCCGCGCCGCCCGCGAAGGCGACCACGGCCGCGCCCACCTGGTGGGAGGCGAGGACCCAGCCGAAGACGATGGCGCTGTCCTCGCCGTAGTGCTCGCGGCACAGGGCGATCGTCGGCGGGACCGTGGCCACCCAGTCCAGGCCGTAGAAGACGATGAAGAAGACCATCGGCGGGTGCACGGACGGCGCCAGGAGCATGGGCAGGAAGAGCAGTGAGATCCCGCGCAGCGCGTAGTACACGGCGAGCAGGCGCCGCGCCTCGAAGCGGTCCGTGAACCAGCCGGACGCGATCGTGCCGACGACGTCGAAGACCCCGATGACGGCGAGTAGCGAGGCCGCCGCGGTGATCGGCATCCCGTGGTCGTGGGCGGCGGGCACGAAGTGGGTCCTGACCAGTCCGTTCGTCGAGGCGCCGCAGATGGCGAAGGTGCCGGCGAGGAGCCAGAACGGGCCGGTCCGGGCCGCCTCGAGGAGGACGGTCACGGCCCGGCGGGCCGCGCCGGTGACGGGGGCGGGCTTCGGCGCGAACGTACCGCCGTACGGTGCGAGGCCCACGTCGGCGGGGTGGTCGCGCAACAGCAGCCAGACGAAGGGGACGATCACGAGCGCGGAGAGGGCGACGGTCACCGAACCCGGGCGCCAGCCGTGGTTCTCGACCAGCCAGGACAGCAGGGGCAGGAAGACCAGCTGGCCCGAGGCGCCGGCCGCCGTGAGGATTCCGGTCACAAGACCGCGGCGGGCGACGAACCACCGGTTCGTCACCGTCGCCGCGAATGCCAGCGCCATCGTGCCGCTGCCGAGGCCGACGAGAATCCCCCAGTAGAGGACGAGCTGCCAGGACGCCGTCATCCACACGGTCAGCAGGGACCCGAGCGCGATCACGGTGAGGGCGACCGCGACGACCCTGCGGATGCCGAAACGGTCCATCAGGGCCGCGGCGAACGGCGCCGTCAGGCCGTACAGCGCGAGGTTCACCGACACCGCGAAGCCGATCGTGCCGCGCGACCAGTCGAACTCGCCGTGCAGCGGCTCGATCAACAGGCCGGGCAGCGAGGCGAAGCCCGCGGCGCCGATGATCGTGACGAAGGTGACCGCCGCGACGAACCAGGCGCGGTGGACACGGGGAGTACGAGTGGAGCGCCTGCCGACGGGTGCGGGGGTCTCGGTTGTCTGGGTCACGTCAGACAGCATCGTGATCGGGGACCACGCCCACCACTGGCCCGGATGACAGCTTTCACAAGGATCGGGCCACCGTCCGCTCCGAGCCCGCCTCCAGGGACTACGCCCGCGGCAGCGTCCTGATCGGCCGGACCACGAGGAGCGCCACCACCACCAGCACCGCGATCCCGGCACCCGCCAGCAGGACCTCCTCCGTGCCGACGGCCTCCGCCACCGGACCCGCCAGCGCCCGGCCGGCCGCCATCATCAGGAGCGAGCCGGCCACCTCGTACGCGTGCATGCGGTTCAACGCGTCCTGCGGCACATGCGTCTGGACCGACGTCGACCACATCACCAGCCAGAACGCGAAGGCCGCTCCACCCAGGAACTGCCCCGCCCCGAGCAGCGCGACGGGCGCTCCCGAGCCGAGCAGGACAAGGTTGACCGGGAGGCCGAGCAGGGCGACCGCGCCCGCCGCGAGCGGGCGGCGGGGCCGCAGCCGCAGGGCCAGGAGCCCGCCCGCCGCGTTGCCCGCTCCGGCGACGGCCATCAGCACGCCGTACGTCGCCGAGCCGTGGTCCCCGGTCACCAGGGTCGCGGTCAGCGGCACCATCGGCCCCGCGACCGTGAATCCGTAGACCGTCCAGATCGCGATCACGCCCCACAGCCAGGTCCGCGCCGTGAACTCCCGCCAGCCGACGACCATCTCGGCCCGCAGCGAGCCCCGCCGCACCGAGTCGAACGGGGCTGCCGGAATCCGCATCAGGGTGAGGCAGACCGCGCTGACGGCGAAGGTCGCGCCGTTGAGGCCGAAGGCGGCGCCCGCGCCGCCGGTGAGCGCGACCAGGACTCCGGCGGCGGCCGGACCCGCCATCGTCATCAGCGACTCGACGACCCGCAGGACGGCGTTGGCGCGCTGCACGTCGGGGGCGATACGCGGGATCGTGGACGCGACGCCCGGCTGGAAGAGCGCGGCGCCGATGCCGCTGACGGCACTGAGCGCGTACACCGCCCAGAGGGGCGGGCTGCCGACGCCGAAGGAGACGGCGAGGACGGCCGCGCCCGGCAGCCGCACCAGATCGGCGATGATCATCATCCGGCGGGCGGTGAACCGGTCCGCGAGGACCCCGCCGACGACGACGAACAGGGCGAAGGGCCCGATCCAGGCGCCCAGCGCGTAGCCGACGGAGGAGCCGGAGTGTCCGGCACCGAGCAGACCGGCGGCGAGGGCGACGGGCACCATGCCCTCGCCGAAGACGGCGGCGGCCCGGGCCACGAAGAAGAGCCGGAAGTTACGGTTCCACAGGGCCGGAGCCCCGACAGGCCCGGGAATGCGCTGCCGGTCCTCGGACTTGTACGGGTACTGCTCCGCCCGTCCGTCCGCTTGCCTGTCCGCTCGTCCGTCCGCCTGCTTGTCCGTCGTCACGGATCCGACTTCTAGCACCAAGTGGTCTGGACCACAAAGGACTTTCTCGTGCCGCACCGCATCGCCGTCCTCGCCCTGCCCGGCCTCCTCCCCTTCGAGCTGGGCATTCCCCACCGGATCTTCGGCCGCGCCAAGGACGCCGAGGGCCGGCCGCTGTACGAGATCGTGACCTGCGCCCAGGAGGCCGGTCCGGTCCGGACGGACGCGGACTTCGCCGTGCAGGTGGAGCACGGCCCGGAGGCGCTCGCGACGGCGGACACGGTCGTCGTCCCCGCCTCGTACGAACTCGGCCCCGTCTACGAGGAGGGCAGGCTGACCGACGAGCTGGCGGCCGCCCTAGCGCACATCCGGCCCGGGACCCGGCTGGTGTCCATCTGCACCGGCGGGTACGTGCTCGCCGCCGCCGGCTACCTCGACGGGCGTCCGGCCACCACGCACTGGGCGTCGGCCGAGCACTTCCAGCGGCTGTTCCCGAACGTACGGGTCGACGCGGACGTGCTGTTCGTCGACGACGGGGACGTGCTGACCTCGGCGGGCGTGGCCGCCGGGCTCGACCTGTGCCTGCACATCGTGCGCCGCGACCACGGGAGCGCCGTCGCCAACGAGGTCGCCCGCAGGACCGTCGTACCGCCGCACCGGGACGGTGGGCAGGCCCAGTACATCGCCCGCCCCCTTCCGGAGGCGGGCACGGCGACCACGACGTCGGCGCGCGCCTGGGCGCTGGCCCATCTGCACGAGCCGATCCAGCTGCGGGACCTGGCGGTACGGGAGTCGATGAGCGTACGGACGTTCACCCGCCGCTTCCGTGAGGAGGTCGGCATCAGCCCCGGCCAGTGGCTCACCCAGCAGCGGGTGGAACGCGCCCGCCACCTCCTGGAGTCCACGGACCTGCCGGTCGACCAGGTGGCGAGGGACGCGGGCTTCGGCACGCCCCAGTCGCTGCGGTCCCACCTCCAGGCGGCGATCGGCGTGACCCCGACGACGTACCGGCGCACGTTCCGCGCGGGCGCGGTGGGCTGAGGCCGGCGGGCCCGGGCGGAGCTAGAAGGTGAGCACCCCCCGCGCGACGCGCCCATGCTCGGCGTCCTCGGCGGCCTTGGTGAAGTCCTCCACCGGATAGGTCTCGGTGACGAGTTCGTCGAGGAGGAGGCGGCCCTGGCGGTACAGCTCGGCGTAGAGGGCGATGTCCTTCTGCGGGCGGGAGGAGCCGTAGCGGCAGCCGAGGATCGACTTGTCCAGGAACATCGCGGCGGGCAGGAAGCTCGCCTCGGCGGTGGGCGCGGTCATGCCGAGGAGGATCGCCTGGCCGTGCCGGTCGAGGAGGTCGATCGCGGTGCGGACGAGGCCGGTGTGGCCGACGCATTCGAAGACGTGGTCGGCGCCGGTGGGAAGGATGTCCCGTACGCCGTCGGTCGAGGTCAGGAAGTGGGTGGCGCCGAAGAGCAGGGCGGTCTGCTCCTTGGCCGGGTTGGTGTCGACGGCGACGATCGTCGTGGCGCCGGCGATCCGGGCGCCCTGGAGGACGTTGAGGCCGATGCCGCCGGTGCCGATGACGACGACGGTCTCGCCGCGGTCGACCTTGGCGCGGTTGAGCACGGCGCCGACGCCGGTGAGGACGCCACAGCCCATGAGAGCGGCGGAGGTGAGCGGGATGTCCTCGGGAATCTTCACGGCCTGGACGGCCTTGACGACGGTCCGCTCGGCGAAGGAGGAGTTGGAGGCGAACTGGAAGAGCGGGGTGCCGGCGCGGGAGAAGGGCTGCTTGGGCATCCCTATGGCCTTGCGGCACATGGTGGGCCGACCACGGTCGCAGTCGGCGCAGGCGCCGCAGTTGGCGAGCGTGGAGAGGGCGACGTGGTCGCCTTCGGCGACATGCGTGACGCCGGGGCCCACGGCCTCGACGACGCCGGCGCCTTCGTGGCCGAGGACGACGGGGGCGGGGAAGGGGATCGTGCCGTCGACGACGGACAGATCACTGTGACAGAGGCCGGCGGCACGGACGCCGACGAGAACCTCACCGGGCCCGGGATCCCGAACCACCAGGTCGTCGACGACCTGGACGTGCTTGCCATCGAAAACGACACCGCGCATGGACGTACTCCTTCGTCGGACTAGTTGTGGGCATGCGTTCGTTCGGTGGGGGCGGTGCCCCACCCCCACCACCGTTGTGGGCAACTGTTCCGCTGGGGCTGGGGGTCCCCCCGGACGGAGTCTGGGGGAGGGTGGGCACAACGGAACGGCGCCCTTGCAGGCGCCTGTGCCCCTTGTGCCCCGAGGCCCAGGGCCCTGGACCGTGCAGGTGCGTCGTGGTGCGGGGGTGGGTCGGAGCGGACGCGCCCGCAAGGGCGCCGTCCCGTGTGCCCACCCGTCCCGCCCAGCGGGACGATTGCCCACACGAGGGTGGGGCGTGTGGGGCGGCGGGACCCGAACGCCCACACGAGGGTGGGGTGGGTGGGGCAGCGGGACCCGAACGCCCACACGAGGGTGGGGTGGGTGGGGCAGCGGGACGCGAGCGCCCACACGAGGGTGGCATCGTGGGCCATCGCCCCCACAAGGCGGCGCGAGGTGACTGCCCCGCCGGCGGGCGCCCGCACCCCGGCTACCCGTTCGGGCGGGAGCCCTCCGCCGCCGCTCGCGCCATCTCCTCCAGCCGCGCCAGCAGCGGCATCGGGTCCACCCCCACCGTCCCCGGCAGGAAGTCCGCGATCCGTTCCGGCGTCCACGCGCCCCCCTCCGCGTACCCCGCCCGCAGCTCCCTCGGCTGCGCCCAGACCGCGATCTTGGGGCCCGCGATCGTGTACACCTGGCCCGTGATCTTCTCCGCCCGCGCCCGCTCCGACAGGAGGTAGACGACCAGCGCCGCCACGTCCTCCGGCTCCCCGATCTCCTTCAGCTCCATCGGCACGTTCGCCGACATCCGCGTCCGCGCCACCGGCGCCACCGCGTTCGCCGTCACCCCGTACTTGTGCAGGCCCAGCGCCGCCGACCGCACCAGCGAGATGATCCCGCCCTTCGCCGCCGAGTAGTTCGCCTGCGCCACGGATCCCTGGTGGTTGCCGCTCGTGAAGCCGATCAGCGTCCCCCCGCCCTGCTTGCGCATCACCGCCGACGCCGCCCGGAAGACCGTGAACGTCCCCTTCAGGTGGGTCGCGACGACCGGGTCCCACTCCTCCTCGGACATGTTGAAGAGCATCCGCTCGCGCAGGATCCCCGCCACGCACACGACGCCGTCGATCCGCCCGTACTCCGCCAGCGCCACGTCCACGATCCGCTGACCGCCCGCCATCGTCGAGATGTCGTCGGCGACCGCGACCGCCGAACCCCCCGCCGCCTCGATCTCCTTCACCACCGACAGCGCGACCTCCGACGTCGGCTCCCCGCCCTCGATGGAGACGCCGTAGTCGTTGACGACGACCTTCGCCCCCTCCGCCGCGCACGCGAGGGCGACCGCGCGCCCGATCCCCCGCCCCGCACCCGTGACGGCGACGACCTTGCCTGCCAAGAAGTTCCCCACGCCCGGCCCCTTCCCGCACTTTCTGACGGTCCGTTAGATTCGTTCGTCGACAGGATTCTACGGTCCGTCAGATGCAGGAAAACAAGACCCTGGAGGCCCCGATGTCAGTTCCCTCGCAGCTCCCTGTCGAATTCCACGACATCGCCAAGCGCGTCAACAACTGGGGACGTTGGGGCCGGGACGACGAGATCGGGACCCTCAACCTGATCACCGACGAGGTCGTACGGGAGGCCGTCGCGACCGTCCGCTCCGGGCACCGCGTCCCCCTCGCCCTCGACCTCCGACAGGACGGCGTCCAGACCGGCATGATCCCGGGACGGGTCAACCCCCTCCACGTCATGGTCCAGGTCAACCAGGAGCTCTTCGGCCCCGGCACCGTCGCCACCAGCGACGACGCCGTGACCCTCGGCCTCCAGGCCGCCACGCACTGGGACGCCCTGACCCATGTCTCCCACTCCGGAAAGATCTACAACGGCCGTCCCGCCGCCACGATCACCCCGCACGGCCGCTCCGAGTTCAGCGGCATCCACACCGCCCGCCACATCGTCAGCCGCGGCGTCCTGCTCGACGTCGCCGCCGCCAAGGGCCTGGACCGGCTGCCCGGCGACCACGCCGTCACCCCCGAAGACCTCGACGAAGCCGCTGAATTCGGCCGTGTCACCGTCCGGGCCGGCGACATCGTCCTCGTACGGACGGGGCAGATGCAGCAGTACCTGGCCGGGGACAAGCACGCCTACGCCTTCCCCTCCCCCGGACTCTCCATCCGTACGCCCGAGTGGTTCCACGCCCGCGATGTCGCCGCCGTCGCCAACGACACGCTCACCTTCGAGATCTTCCCGCCCGAGATCGAGAACCTCTGGCTGCCCGTCCACGCCCT
The DNA here is from genome assembly GCF_042264065.1 of Streptomyces sp. NPDC056222. NCBI lineage: Bacteria > Bacillati > Actinomycetota > Actinomycetes > Kitasatosporales > Streptomycetaceae > Streptomyces > Streptomyces sp. NPDC056222. The sequence goes on from NZ_JBHJTL010000010.1 coordinate 38,493, forward strand.
CGACCTTGTCGAGATGGGGATGCTCCAGGGCCAGAACTGGAATCTGGAAAGTCTGTCCACAGCCTGTGCACAGAGGGAGCAGTACGCGTTCCTGCTCTCCGCGATGCCCGAGCCCTTCGTCGGCGGTACGGGCACACCGGTGGCCCCCGTCGCGATTCTCTGAAACGAGGGATCGAAGAAGTCTGTTACGCGGGTGGCGGCGCACTCGCACGCGCCCCGAGCACGGCACGGCCGCCGCCACCCCGGACACGACCCGCACTCGTCGAGGGCACCTTGGCGGGCCCCCGTCGTCCCCTCACGTCGAATCGCTCACCCCAGAGTGAACAAAACGGCACGAACCGTCAACAGTGCACCGAAGCCGTAGAGGTGGCGACGATCGACACCGACGGCTCCTTCGGCGCCCCGCGGTCCACCTCGCACCAGATGCTCTTGCCGGCACCCTCACGCTGCCAGCCCCATCGGTCGGCCAGGCCGTCCACCAGCTCCAGGCCGCGCCCGTTGGTGTCCTCGCCCTGCGCGTGGCGCGGGAGCGGCGGACGGTCGCTCGTGTCGGCTACCTCCACCCGTACCGTCCCGGCCTCCGGACAGCCCTCGCCGAACAGCATCCTCAGCACGGCCGGACAGCCCGTGTGCACCACGGCGTTGGTCACGAGTTCGGAGATGAGCAGCACCAGCGTCTCGGCCAGCGGTTCGTCATCCCCTATGCCCGATCCGGCGAGCCTCGAGCGTGCCCATCGCCGGGCGCGCCCCACCTCCGCCGGGTCCGGCCCGACCTCCAACTGAACCTGAAGCACCTGCACCGCTCACACCATCCGAACCGGCGGACACATCGCCTCGCGCCTCACAGCCATCGACGTCCTCACGGACCGTGATTCCCTTGTGAGACAGCATGGTTGACGTACAGTCACCGCAACAAGCGCTTCGGGCATATTCCAGCGCGAAGGAGTACGCATGGTCCATACTGTGCGACGCACGCTGCGGGGAGTCGAACAGGAGGGCGCCCAGCGCCTCCACGGGGTACGAACGGCGGGCATCGCCCGATCCGGAGCCGCCGCATCGGCGACACCGGGACGATCCGGGCCCACAACCACTCGCATCCCACGGAGCGTACCGGAGCGGAACCCCGACTCCGGGCCGTGACGGACCGGCCGAAGGACACAACCCGATATCGACGCTCCGTGAGCGTCCGCCTACAAGGCAGCCGCCTCCGCCTCCTCCGCCTGCGCCTTCGACGGACCACGCCGGGACCGCACCCAGGCCCGCTTCAGATGCAGATGCACATCGGCCTCCCACGTGAACCCCATACCGCCGTGCACCTGAAGACAGTCCCGCGCACAGTCCACCGCCGCCTCGTCGGCGAGCAGTTTCGCCCCGGCGATCTCGACGGGGTCGCCGGTGACGGCGGCCGCGTAGACGGCGGCCCGGGCCACCTCGGTCCGCACGAGCATCTGCGCACAGAGATGCTTGACGGCCTGGAAGGCCCCGATGGCCTGCCCGAACTGCACGCGGGTGCGCGCATACGAGACGGCCGTCTCGGTGGTGCGCGCAGCACTGCCGAGTTGCTCGGCAGCGGTGAGCAACCCCGCCACCCCCGTTGTGGGCACAACCACAGGCGCCGGCACCCGATGCAGCGGCGTGAGCGGATCCACCGACCGCACGGCCACGGCTCCGGCGACGTCCCCCAGGACCACGTCCGCCTCGTCGAGCCACTCGACCAGCCCGCCGTCGGCGGCAGCGACGACGACCTCCCCCTCAGCAGCCCCCTCAACCACCCCCGCCGCCACGTGCGTCGCCACCAACGGCCCCGGCAGCAGAACCCTCCCCGCCTCCTCGAAGACGAGTACCGCCTCCGGCAGCCCCAGCCCCACACCGCCCTCCGCCTCCGGCACCCGCAGCGCGAAGAATCCGGCGGCCCCCAGCTCCCGCCACAGCGCGCGGTCGAGCGTGCCGCGCTCGACGGAAGCCCGCAGCGCGTCCCGGTCGAAGCGGCCGGCGAGCAGCTCCCGTACCCCCGCCTTCAGCGCCTTCTGGTCGTCCGTCAGTCGGAAGTCCACGAGACCACCACCCCTCACCGCCCCTTGGGCAGGCCGAGGGTCCGCTCGGCCACGATGTTCGCCTGGATCTGACTGGTACCGGCCGCGATCGTGTACGAGAGCGAGGACAGCCGGTCCAGGTTCCACTCCCGCCCGAGGTCGAGCGCGTCCGGACCGAGGACGTCCGCCGCCGTGTCGTACAGCTCCTGCCGCGCGTGCGAGTACCGCAGTTTGAAGACCGAGCCGCCGATCCCCGGCACCCCGCCCGTCGCCTCCGCCTCGCTCACGTTCCACTGGGTCAGCCGCCACAGCGCCCGGAACTCGGCGCTCAGCCGGCCGAGCCCGCGCCGGATCACCGGGTCGTCCCAGGTGCCGTTCTCCCGCGCCGCCCCCGCGAGTTCGGCGAGCACCCGCCGGCAGGCGACGACCTCACCCACGAAGGCGGTCCCGCGCTCGAAGGAGAGCGTCACCATCGTCACGCGCCAGCCGTCGTTCTCCTCGCCAATCCGGTTGGCGACCGGCACCCGGACCTCGTCGAGGAACATCTCGGCGAACTCCGTCGACCCGGCGAGGGTCCGCAACGGCCGCACGGTGATGCCCGGGGCGTCCATGGGCATGGCGAGCCAGCTGATCCCCCGGTGCTTCGAGGCCGCCCCCGGGTCCGTCCGTACGAGCAGCTCGCACCAGTCGGCGACCTCGGCGTGCGAGGTCCAGATCTTGGAGCCGGTGACGACGTACGCGTCCCCGTCCCGCACCGCTCTCGTCCGCAGCGAGGCCAGGTCGGAACCGGCGTCCGGCTCGCTGAAGCCCTGGCACCACACCTCGTCGCCGCGCAGCACCGGCGGCAGCCACCGCTCCCGCTGCTCGGGCGTCCCCTCGGCGGCGATCGTCGGCCCGGCGTGCAGCAGTCCGACGAAGTTGGCGCCGACATAGGGGGCCCCGGCCCGTTCGGTCTCCTCCAGGAAGATCAGCCGCTGGGTCGGCGAGGCGTCCCAGTGCACATCCGCGTACCCGGCGTCGTACAGCGCCCGCTGCCAGCCGCAGTCGTAGGCGCGCCGTCCCGGCCAGTCCAGCGGGTCGGGCTTCGGCGGCAGCGCGGGCAGCGCCGTGGCCAGCCACTCGCGCAGCCGGGCCCGGAACTCCTCCTCCTTCTCGTCGTACGCGAGGTCCATCAGACGATGCCCAGGTCCAACATGCGGATGGCGTTGCCGCGCATGAGCTTGTAGATCGTCTCGTCGTCGAGTCCCTTGACGTGGTCGAGGGCGACTTCCTTGGTGTGCGGGAAGGTGGAGTCGACGTGCGGGTAGTCGGTCTCGAAGGTGGCGTTGTCCCGGCCGACGACGTCGAGCGAGGCGATGCCGTGCTTGTCGCGGAAGAAGCAGCAGAACATCTGCCGGTAGTAGTACGTCGACGGGGGCTCGGGGATGAGGTCCCTCACCCCGCCCCACGCCCGGTGCTCCTCCCAGACGTCGTCCGCGCGCTCCAGGGCGTACGGGATCCAGCCCATCTGCCCCTCGCTGTACGCCAGCTTCAGCCTCGGGAACTTGACCAGGACCCCGCTGAAGAGGAAGTCCATCATCGAGGCCATGGCGTTGTTGAAGCTGAGCGAGGCCTGGACGGCGGGCGGGGCGTCGGGCGAGGCGGCGGGCATCTGGCTGCTGGAGCCGATGTGCATGTTGACCACCGTGCCCGTCTCCTGGCAGACCGCGAAGAACGGGTCCCAGTAGCCGGAGTGGATCGACGGGAGCCCCAGATAGGTCGGGATCTCCGAGAAGGTCACGGCCTTCACCCCGCGGGCCGCGTTCCGGCGGATCTCGGCGACGGCGAGGTCGATGTCCCAGAGCGGGATGATGCAGAGCGGGATGAGCCGGCCGCCGCTGTCGCCGCACCACTCCTCGACCATCCAGTCGTTGTAGGCGCGGACGCAGGCGAGGGCGACCTCCTTGTCCTTGGCCTCGGCGAAGGTCTGGCCGCAGAAGCGCGGGAAGGTGGGGAAGCAGAGCGAGGCCTCGACATGGTTGAGGTCCATGTCCTTGAGCCGCTCGACGGGGTCCCAGCAGCCGCGCCGCATCTCCTCGCGGGTGATGCCCTCCAGCGTCATCTCGTCGCGGTCGAAGCCGACGGCGGCGATGTTGCGCTTGTACGGGAACTTGAGGTCCTCGTAGATCCACCAGTCGGTCGGCGGCCCGTCCGGGTCCATCGTGATCTGGTACTTCCCGCCGACATAGGCGAGCTCACCGATCCCGGCCGTCAGGGGCTGGGGCCCGCGGTCGCGATACTTGGCCGGCAGCCAGGTCTCGAAGAGGTGGGCCGGCTCGATCACATGGTCGTCGACGCTGATGATCCGCGGAAGTTCCGTCATGAGACCTTCTCCCATTCCCGCATTTCTGATGACCCGTCAGATACTGATCGGTCTCAGGCTAGCCCCCGACCTCTGGACCGACAAGCGGCGCGCCTCTACGCTCTCCAGGCAATCTGACTGGCCGTCAGTTATGGACGGAGAGGGGATCGTCGTGACCGACACCGCACACACCCTGGGCACCTCCCGCACCCTGTGGGAGCTCGTCCAGCGGCGCGCCGCCCTCACCCCCGAGCGGCCCGTCCTCCTCCAGGGGGACCGGGCCCTCACCTTCGGTGGGCTGCGCGAACGCGCCGAGCGGTGCGCCGCCGGGCTGTACGGGATGGGGGTGCGGCCCGGCACCGTCGTGGCCTGGCAGCTGCCCACCCGGATCGAGACCGCCGTCCTCTCCTTCGCGCTGGCCCGCATCGGAGCCGTACAGTCCCCGGTCATCCCCTTCTACCGGGACCGCGAGGTCGGCTTCGCGCTGCGCGAGTCCAAGGCCGACTTCTTCGCCGTGCCGGGGGTGTGGCGCGGCTTCGACCACACGGAGATGGCGCGGCGGCTCGGGGCGCGCGGGATCTTCGAGGCGTACGACTCCCTGCCGGACGGCGATCCGGCGGTCCTGCCGCCGCCCCCCGAGAGCGGCACCGATGTGCGGTGGATCTACTGGACCTCGGGGACGACCTCCGACCCCAAGGGGGTCCTGCACACCGACCGCTCGCTGCTCGCGGGCGGCGCCTGCCTCGCCCACGCCCTGCGCCTGACCTCCGCCGACGTCGGCTCGATGGCGTTCCCGTACGCGCACATCGCCGGGCCCGACTACACGGTGATGCTGCTGCTCTACGGCTTCCCGGCGGTGATGTTCGAGCAGTTCGCGCTGCCCGAGGCGCTGTCGGAGTACCGCCGGCACGGCGTGACTGTGGCGGGCGGGTCCACGGCCTTCTACTCGATGTTCCTCGCCGAACAGCGGAAACTGCCGCCCGGCGAGAAGCTGATCCCGAGCCTGCGGCTGCTCGCGGGCGGCGGGGCGCCGAAGCCGCCGGAGATCTACCACGCCGTCGTACGCGAGATGGGCTGCCAGCTCACCCACGGGTACGGGATGACCGAGGTCCCCATGATCACGATGGGTGCGCCGGACGACACCGCGGAGAACCTGGCGACGACGGAGGGCCGGCCGCCCGAGGGCATGGAGATACGTATCTCCGAGGGCGGCGAGGTCCGGCTGCGCGGCGAGGCCGTCTGCCGGGGCTATCTGGACCCCGCGCAGTCGGCGGCCGCCTTCGACGAGGACGGCTTTCTGATCACGGGTGACGTGGGGCATGTGACCGCGAGCGGGCACCTCGTCCTCACGGGCCGGATCAAGGACATCATCATCCGCAAGGGCGAGAACATCTCGGCCAAGGAGATCGAGGACCTCCTGCACCGGCACCCGGCGGTCGGCGACGCGGCCGTCGTCGGCCTCCCCGACACCGGGCGCGGTGAACGGGTCTGCGCGGTGATCGAGCAGCCGCCGGGCGCCGAGCCCCTGACCCTGGAGGCCGTCACGGGGTTCCTGCGCGCGGAGGGCCTCTCCGTCCACAAGCTGCCGGAGCAGCTGGAGGTGGTGGAGGCCCTGCCTCGTAACGAGACCCTGCGGAAGGTCCTCAAGTACAAGCTGCGCGAGCGCTACGCCGGGAGCCGGGTCACTCCGTCATGAAGTAGTGGGCGAAGGCGGTCACCGCCGCGGCCTCGTCGACCTGACCGGAGGCGACGGTCGGCAGCGTCCGGGCGCTCAGAGCCGCAGGCTCCGTGTCGACACCGAGCGCGAGCAGAGCTCGCTCCACGTCGGCGGGGGTCGCGGCGATGGCGAGGACGGCGTGCAGGAAGGGCCGGGCGATCTCGGCGAAGCGCTCGGGGTGGTCGTGCAGCCGCTTCACCGCCCCGCCGACGAACTCCTCGCGGCTGACCCGCTGGTCGCCGTCGACATCGGCGATACCGGCCATGCCCTGCCAGAAGGCCTCGGCGCCGTCGCACAGCGCCTGTCCCCGGTCGGAGCGGAACGACACCTCGAACTCCGTCAGAAGGCGTTTCGCCGCCGTACTGAAGTCCTCGCGCGAGATCGTCCCGTCGCCGTCCTGGTCGAAGGCGGCGAAACGGCGGGCGATCCGGCGCTGGTAGAGCTGTCCGGCGTCCTGGTCCTGCTCGGGTTCCATGGGCTCCATGGGCGGAGCGTACGACGAAGGGGGCCCTCGTGCCGAGAGGGGCGGCTGTGTGGAGCCGACCCGCTACGCGGAGAGACGGCGCGCCTCGTGGTTGCGTGACCGGACGGGCTGGGCGGGCACGGAGCTGGTCTGTCCGACGAGGGAGTCCACGGGCAGGGGCCGGGTCCGCTCGTCCACCGCGTCGGTGGCGTCCGCGTACACCTCGAAGAGCCTGCGGACGCCGAGCGCGGCAAGGACGCGGTTGACGTGCGAGCCCTCCACGGCACCGCGCGCGGGCAGCACGACCCGCAACCGCCCGCCGCAGGAGCGCATCAGACGACGCGCGGCGATCAGTACGCCCACACCGCTGGAGTCGCAGAACAGCACCCCCGACAGATCGAGGACCACGTCGTGCCGGCCGCCCGCGACGGCGTCGTGGACGCGTCTGCGGACCAGCGGTGACGTCACCAGGTCCAGCTCGCCCTCAATGCGCAGCACGGTCCAGGGGTCCCGCTCGTCTTCCTCGACGTGGAGCATCACGACTAGCACCCTTCAAACGGAGGCAGTGCTTCCTGTCCCCTCCCGCTGCCCCGCCACGGCGGAACGAAACACCCCGGATGAATGGTGGCGCTTTCTCTACCATCACCAGGCCCTGTGAGGGTGTACTTGCCACAAAGGCGGGTGCGCTGTCGGTCGGGCGCATTACTTTGGTTGGTGAACTCGGGTCGGGAGGGCAGCCGAAGAGCTCCGGAGGGCTTCGTATGGCGAAGGACACACCACCGCGCTGGGACCGCAGGATGCAGCAGCGGCTGGCGCGCGGTGAGGCCGCCGCGCTCGGCGAGCTCTACGACCGGTTCGCCTCCCTCGTCCACAGCCTGGCCCACCGGGTGCTCGACGACGACAGCGCCGCCGACCAGGTCACCCGCGAGGTGTTCGGCTACATCTGGGAGAACCCCGACGCCTACGACCCCAAGCAGGGCAACATGCGCTCGTGGGTCGCCAAGCTGACCCAGCGGCAGGCCGTGCACCGGCTGCGGCAGACGGAGGCGACGGCGTACGCGGAGACCGGCGAGGGGTCGGCGGAGGAGCTGGAGCTGAAGGTGCGCCGCGCCTCGGTCGCCGCCCGTGCCGACTACATCGTCACGTCGATGCCGGCGCCGCTGCGCGCCGCGCTGGAATTGGCGTACTTCCAGCGGCGGGACTACCGCCAGACCGCCGCCGACCTCGGTGTGACGGAGGACGAGGCGCGGCGCCGGCTGCGGCTCGGACTGCAGCTGCTGTCGACCGCGAACACCCGGCCGCTGGAGGGGACCTCACCGCCCGGCTACGGACGCACGCTGTGACCGGGGCGAACGGCGACCCGGACGAGTTCGCGCGCGCTCCGTGGATACCGGGACCACGGTCGGCCGCGGACGACCACGCGGATCTGACGGGACGGCCCGTGGTGAACGCGCCCGAGCCTGTGATGAACGCGCCCGAGCCGGCGGAGGAACCCGCGCCGCCGGTCGTGCCCGTCGTGCCGGTCGTGCCGGTCGTGCCGGTCGTGCCGGTCGTGCCGGTCGTGCCGCCGCACAGTGTGCTCAAGTCCCTCCTCGGGGCGTGGGCACTGTCCGCGTGCTCGGCCGAGGAGACCCAGGCCGTCGAGGACCATCTCACCGTCTGCGCGCCGTGCGCGGACGAGGCGCTGAGGCTGCGGGACGCGGTCGGGCTGCTGCACTCCGAGCGGGACCTGGACCTCGATCCGCTGCTGCGTTCCCGGGTCCTGGAGAACTGTCTCGGCCGGCGCCCCGCCCGTATCCCGGTGCCCGCCTGGGCGACGTCGTACGACGCGGAGACGGCCCGGCTCGACGCGCTGCTGCGGGACATCGGCGAGTCGGAGTGGCACGCGCCGGTACGGCTGAAGTGGTTCGAGGGCGAGCGCCCGGTGAGCCGCAAGACGACGGTGGCCGGCGTGATCGGGCATCTGCTGACGGTGGACGGCCTGGTGTCGGCGGCGCTCGGACTGGACGACCCGCTGGGGCCTTCGGCCACGGAGGTGTCGCCGACGGAGCGGACGGAGACGTACTGGCAGGGCTCGTACCATCCGCCGACGCGCGGGGTGCGCGAGCCGTGGCGGGAACAGAGCCACACGCTGATCCGCACGGTGTCGTTCGCCGGGCGGGGTGTCGCGGACCTGACGGTGACGTACGGCGACTTCGCGCTGCCGATGCGGGACTCGCTCCTTGAGCGGGCGTTCGAGTGCTGGGTGCACGCGGACGACATCGCGAACGCGGTGGCGTATCCGTACGAGCCGCCGAGCGGAGCGCATCTGCACGGCATGATCGACCTGGCGGCCCGGCTGCTTCCGGCGGCGCTGGCCGACCGGCGCCGAGCCGGCCTGGCGTCCCCGCCGCGCCACCTGGTGACGGCGGGCGCGCCCGGCCGCTCGCTCCATCTGGAGGTCGAGGGCTCGGGCGGCGGTCACTGGTACATCGCCCTGGACTCCCCGGGAGCCCTCGGCTCCCCGGACCACGCGGTGGCGCAGGTGGCGATGGACGGGGTCGAGTTCTGCCAGCTGGTGGCGGGCCATGTCCCACCGGAGGAAGCGGCGGCGGGTCAGGACGGGGACCGCGAGGCGATCCGCGACGTCCTCTTCGCAGCGGCGTCCTTGAGCCGCCTGTAGCTACGGTGCCCTGCGGCGCCCGCCCACCCGGTTGCGGGCAGGCGCCCCACGGGGCGGCGCCCACCCCTCGACCCCGCCCCCGCGGGTTGTGGGCAGTCGTTCCGCAGAGCGGTGCCCACCCTCGACCCCCGCCCCCGCGGGTTGTGGGCAGTCGTTCCGCAGAGCGGTGCCCACCCTCGACCCCCGCCACCCCGGTTGTGGGCAGGCGTTCCGCAGGGCGGTGCCCACCCTCGGCCCCCGCCACCCCGGTTGTGGGCAGGCGTTCCGCGGGGCGGAACGGGTGGGCACAACCCCACGACGGCGCCGCACCTTTGCGCACCGTACGAACCGGGAGCCTGGGCCCGGCAAGGGCGCCGTCCGTTGTGCCCACCCTCCCCCAGACTCCGTCCGGGGGGACCCCCAGCCCCAGCGGAACAGTTGCCCACAACGGGGGTGGGAGGGGTGAGGCGTGGGTGGGCCCGCCCCGCGGCACGGGTGCCCACGACGGCGGGTGGTCGGGGTTGCGGGTGCGCCCGCCCCGGCGGGGCGGCTGCCCGCCGCCCGGTTGTGGGCAGGCGCCGGCCCGTGGCGTGGCTACGTGAAGACCACCGTGCGGCGGCCGTTCAGCAGGATGCGGCGTTCCGCGTGCCACTTCACCGCTCGCGCCAACGCCTGGCACTCCACGTCGCGGCCGATCGCCACCAGCTGGTCCGGGGTGACCTCGTGGCCCACCCGTTCGACCTCCTGCTCGATGATCGGGCCCTCGTCGAGGTCCGCGGTCACGTAGTGGGCCGTCGCGCCGATCAGCTTCACGCCGCGCGCGTGCGCCTGGTGGTACGGCTTCGCGCCCTTGAAGCTCGGCAGGAAGGAGTGGTGGATGTTGATGATCCGGCCCGACAGCTGCTTGCACAGGTCGTCGGAGAGCACCTGCATGTAGCGGGCGAGGACGACGAGCTCGACGTTCTCCTCGCGGACGAGCTCCAGAAGCTCCGCCTCCGCCTCCGACTTGGTGTCCTTCGTGACCGGAATGTGCCGGAACGGAAGGCCGTAGGAGCCCACCAGCTCCTTGAAGTCCGTGTGGTTGGAGACGACCGCGACGATCTCGACCGGCAGCGCCCCGATCCGCGAGCGGAAGAGCAGATCGTTCAGGCAGTGGCCGAACTTCGACACCATCAGCACGACCCGCATGCGCTCGTCGGCCCGGTTGATGTGCCAGTCCATCGCGAACGAGTCACCCACCGCCGCGAAGCTCGCGCGGAGCTTCTCCACGCTCACCGGCGTCTCCGCCGAGAAGTGGACCCGCATGAAGAAGAGACCCGTGTCCCGGTCCTTGAACTGCTGACTGTCCTCGATGTTGCATCCCGTGATGAAGAGATAGCTCGACACGGCGTGCACAATGCCCTGTTTGTCCGGGCAGGAAAGTGTGAGGACGTACTGGTCGGTCATCCCCGTAGGGTGCCACACCCCGCCGGAACGGCAGGGCCGCCGTCCGTCAGGCGGACCGCGTCATGATACGGAGCACGTCCAGGGAGCGCGGGGGCGTGTCCGGGTCCTCGCCGTCCGCCGACGCCATCCGTACGTGCGCCTCGCGGGCGGCCCGCACGGCCTCCGGCCACCCGTGGTGCTCCATGTACGCGGAGAACGGCGCGTCGGGCCCCACCTGGTGCATGATCCGCAGCACCCGCAGCACGGCCACGTCCACCAGTGCGGCCTCACCGGAGTCGCGGAAGATCGTTCCGACGTACTTCTCGGCGGACCAGTTGTCCAGCCAGGTGTCCTCGACCAGGCGGTAGACGGCGTCGGTGACGTCGCCGTACCCGTCGTGACCGGCCAGCCAGGTCGTCTCGTGGAACCCTGGATCGGAGAGCATGTGCAGCGCCGAGCGCACATTGCTGCGCCAGCGCCACCACGGCATGTCGTTGAGCGGCATGCCGCCCATGGTGGGGGAGCGACGGCCGCGACGGGAAGAGTTCACCGAACCTGAGACTGGACTGGACACCGTTCGATCGTACGTTCCCCTTCAAGATCGGCCGACCGGCCCCCTCCCCCACCGTCGCCGACCCCCGTAATTCACCTTCACGTCACCCCGCGTTGAACCCCGCACACTTCTGCGTTACCCATGAGGCGGAAGTGTGCGTGTCCATGACCGGTAGGCGACTGACCTCACTCCTCGCATGTGTCACGGCGGCGGCGGCCGGAGCGTCGCTGCTCACCGGCTGTGGCGTGCTCCCTGGGATCACGGGGGGATCCAGGGAGCCCGTCACGGTGATGACCTGGGCACCGGACGGCACCCGTGCCACCAACCAGCCCGGGATGCCCGCCATGGCCCAGGCGTACGCCCGCTGGGTCAATGCCAACGGCGGCATCGACGGCCACGAGCTGCGCATCCTCACCTGCAACGAGCTGAACACCTCCGCCGGCGCGGCGACCTGCGCGCGCCGGGCCGTCCGCGAGAACGTCGTCGCCGTCGTCGGCTCCTACAGCCAGAACGGCCGGGCCTTCATGGCACCGCTGGAGGCCGCGAGCATCCCGTACATCGGGGGCTACGGGATCTCCGAGGACGAGTTCACCAGCCCGCTCTCCTACCCGGTGAACGGCGGCCAGGCCTCCCTCCTGGCCGGTCACGGGATGCAGCTGGCCGAGTCCTGCCGCAAGGTCTCCCTCGTTCGGCCCGACACCCTCGCCGGCGACAAGCTGCCCGACCTCCTCAACTCCGGCCTGAGCAAGGGCCGTCACAAGAACGCCACCGACATCCCCGCACTCGAGGACGCCGCCGAGTACACCGAACAGGCCGGCCGCGCCCGCGCCAAGGCCGGCGGCGAGGAAGGCTGTGTCGCGGCCGTCCTCGGCGAGCGCACCCAGACGTTCTTCGACTCCTTCCGGCGCCTGCCCGAGGACGAGGAGTCCGGCGGCGACGGGGACGACGGGAACAGCGAGGAGCAGGTACGGATCTCCTCCGTCCTCGGCAGCGTCAGCCAGCCCGTCATCGACCGCACCGGCGGCGCGCACAGCCCCTTCGAGGGCGCGTACGTCACCGGCTGGTACCCGGAGGCCAACGACGCGCGCTGGACGCCGATGCGCAAGGTGATCAAGGAGCACGCGTTCGCCGACAACCGCGTCGACCCGGCCGACGCGGGCGTGCAGACGACCTGGATCGCGTACACCGTCCTGAAGCAGGTGATCGAGTCGCTCGACAAGGACACGATCACGGCGGGGGCTGTCGCGCACGCCCTCGACCGCGGTGTCCAGATCGACACCGGCGGCCTCACCCCCGAACTGCGCTGGCACTACGAGGACATGCTCGGCGCCCCTCGCTTCCCCCGGATCGTCAACCATGAGGTGACGTTCCAGGTGGTCCGCAGGGGGCAGCTCGTGGCGCAGAAGCCCGGCTTCGTCGACGTCGGCGCGACCGTGCTCAGCGCGCCCTGACCCTTCTCGCTCAGCGGACTCCGTCGAGCAGCCGCCTCGCGGCGACCGTCGCCCCGTCGGTACGGATCAGGTCGGCCACGGCCTTCGCCCGCGCGCCGGCCTCGGGGGCGAGGGCCGTCGCGAGCGCGGCCGACAGGGACGCGACGGTCGGAGTCGGTCCGTCGTGCGCCACGCCGATGCCCAACTCGGCCACCCGGCCCGCCCAGTACGGCTGGTCCGCCCCCTGGGGAATCACCACCTGAGGCGCGCCGGCCCGGGCGGCCGTCGTCGTGGTGCCCGAGCTGCCGTGGTGCACGACCGCGGCCACCCGGGCGAACAGTGCCTGGTGGTTGGCCTCGCCGACGGCGAAGCAGTCGTCCCGCTCGTCGATCGGGACCAGGCCGCCGTAGCCGCGAGAGACGATCGCGCGGCGGCCCTGTGCGCGGATCGCCTCGACGGCCACCCGGACGACGTCCTCCGGGGCGCCGACAGGCGTACTGCCGAAGCCCAGGTACACCGGCGGTGCGCCGGCGTCCAGGAACGACAACAGCGCGTCGGGGAGCGGGCGTTCGTCCGGCCGGAACCATGCGCCGGTCTGTACGACGTCGAGGCCGGTCGGCGGCCACGGGCTGAGTGTCGGGTCCGTCGCCAGCCACGGCTGGTCGGAGAAGGCGTAGTCGCGGACGTTGTCCACCGGCGGCAGGCCGATCGCCGCCCGGTGGGAGTTGAGCATCTCGCCGAACATGTCGTTCGCGTTCCGGGCGTCCACGTCCCACAGCTCCAGGTTGTCGCTCACCCCGGGCGGCAAGGGACGGCCCCGGCGCGCGGGGGGCGGCTGGTGCGGCGACGGCAGGATGACCGGCTGGTGGCTCGCGTGCACATAGCGGATGCCCAGCTTCTCGGCCACCGACCGCGCGCCGGCCGTGACCGGCAGCGGGCCGCACGCCACCAGCGCGTCGCACCCCTCGGCCGCCGCGGCGACCGGGCCGAACTGCGCGGCGATCAACTCGGCAGCGCGCTGCGCCAGACCCACCGCCGAACCCGGCACGACCGTGGTCACCATCGGGCGCACCGGCCGGCCGACAGGCACCAGCGGAATGCCGGCACCGGCGAGGAGTTCCACGAATTCGTCGTCCGGCGGCGCGCACACCCGTACCTCGGCGCCGAGCTCCCGCAATCGGACCGCAAGCCCCACCATCGGTTCGACGCTGCCACGCGCCCCGTACGTCGTCACCAACACGCGCATGCGCGACTCCCCGTTCCGGCGTTCCCCTACCCAGCCCGGAGATTGTGCGCCATGGGCGGGGCCTTGCCGCAAGGCCCCGGCGCGGTTTTGTTGATCATGGAGAGGGTGGCAACTCCCCTTCCCCTACAGCTGGGTGGGAGTCCGCTGCGGCAGCCCGTACTTCGTGGCGGTCGGATTCCACAGCGTGGCCGCCTGGCGCTTGGAGGTCGTCGCCTCCGCGCTCTTGTTCGTCGCCGCCACCGTCTGGTTGGTGGAGCGGGCCTTGCCGCCCTTGCACGCCTTCTTGGGCTTCATCTGGTCGGCCCAGGCGGCGTAGTGGTCGTCGGCGGCGGCCGAGGCCTGCCACGCCTTGGTGAGGGCGGTGGTCAGGGCGGCGTTGTTCGGCACCTGGTCGACCGACAGCGCCTGCAGCCGGGTCACCAGATCCCGGCGCTGCTGGGCGGCGCCCCGCAGGTCGGTGGCGGCCTGGTCGAGGTTCTTGCACTGCTTGATGGCCTCGACCGAACGGATCACCGCGTCACGGCTGTTGTTGCTGTCCGCGAGCAGCTTGTCGAGCGCCTTCGCCTGCGGCTCGGCGGGGTCGGCGGCCTTCTCCGTCGTGCCCGTGGACGGGGCTCCGGAGGAGGCGGCCACGTTCTGGCCGGGGTCCTTCTCCTTCTTGTCGTCGTCCCCGCCGCTGAGCAGCGCGCCGGCGCCGAGGCCGACGATCGCGCAGCCGACGACGACGGCGGCGATGAGGGCGACGGGCGACTTGCGGCGCGGCTCGGGCTCGTCGTCGTACGCGTCCTGGTACGCGTCCTGCTGATAGGCGCCCTGGAACGGGGACGGCTGGGCAGGCTGGTGGAACTGCTGCTGCGGGGGCGGCTGGGGGCTGTACTGCTGCTGCGCCCGCGGCGGCTGGGTGTGCTGCGGCGGCTGGGGCAGGTGCTGCGTCGCGTCGCTGCGGAAGAGGTTGTCGAACTCGGCGGGCGGCTGCCGCTCGCCGGGCATCTGCGGCGGCACGGGAGCGATGTACTGGGTCGCGTCGGAGGCGCCGGCCGGCTGGGCGGGAGCGCCCGGCTGCTGGTGCAGCGGCCCGGTGCCGAGGAACTGCGTGTCCGGCCCGCCCTGCGCCGCGGCGACCGGCGGGATGTGCTGAGTCGCCTGCATGTCTCCGGCGCCCTGCGCGGGTGCCGCCGGAGGGTATCCGTAGCCACCCTGCGCGGGAGCCTCGGGAGGGTATCCGTAACCACTCTGCGGAGAGGCCGGCGGCGGGAAGCCGTAGCCGCCCTCCGGCGGACGGTGGGACGGCAGCGGGTGCGCGCCCGGTATGTCCCCGTTCGCCCCGGGCATGGCGCCCGGCATCGGGCCGGGCAGCGGCCCCGGTCCGGCGGCAGGCGGCGCGCCCTGCGGCGGGACCGGCGCGATGTACTGCGTCGCCTGCATGTCCGCGGCCCCGCCCGGCACGGTCTCCGGCGGCAGCGGCTGGGCCGGCGGCAGGGGCTGCCCCTGCGGCGCCCCACCGGGACCCCAGGCGCCGCCCCACGGCTGTCCGCCGGCCGGGCCTGCGGCCGGGCCGGTCTCCACGCCACCCTCGGCGGGCAGCACGACACCTTCGTGCGTGGGCCGTACCGCCGGATACTGCGGCTCCGGACCCTGTCCGCTTTGCGTCACCGGGACTCCTACTGATGGACCTACGGAATCGTCGGCTCACGCTACCGGGTGCGTCCAGGGCCGCGCACACACGTGTGAGTCCGGTAACAGACCCACAACAACCCCACACACAACTGCCGCACCACCGTGGCCGATCGGGCCCGCGGTGTGACCGGAACGGTGACCGTGGTCACACGATGTCAGGCCGCGAACAGCTCGAGACGCGCCCCGAACTCCCGCACCGAAGGCTCCCCCGCGTACGGCTCCAGCCGCTCCTTGAGATCGTCCAGATACTCCGCCCCGCGCGAGGACCGCAGTGTGGCCAGCAGCTCCAGCGCCTGCGTCCCGGTGTGACAGGCCTGCTCCACCTCGCGCCGCTGCACCTGCGCGGAGGCCAGCAGCACCAGACCGATCGCCCGGCGCCTCGCCCGCGTCTGCGGATGGCCGCTCAGCGACTCCTCCGCCGCCCGCGCCGCCGCCTCCGAACGGCCCAGGTCCCGGTGGCAGTGGGCCAGTTCGTCCGCCAGATACGCGTGGTCGAAGTGCGCGATCCAGTCCGGGTCGTCACCCGACTCCGGATCGGCCTGCTCCAGCGCCCGTACGGCCCGTCCGGCGACCGCCTCGAAGGAGTGGACGTCCCCGAGCAGCGCGTGTCCCCGGGCCTCCGCCGCGCAGAACATCGCCTCCGCCCTCGGCGTCACCCGCCCCCGCGCGCCCTCCTGCGCCGCCCGCGCCAGCTGCGCGATCTCCCTCGGGTTCCCGAGCTGCGCGGCCAGGTGACTCATCGAGGCCGCCAGCACATACCCGCCGTAACCCCGGTCGCCCGCCGCCTGCGCGAGCCGCAGCGCCTGGATGTAGTACCGCTGGGCGAGCCCCGGCTGCCCGGTGTCCACCGCCATGTACCCGGCCAGCTCCGTGAGCCGCGCCACCGCCGCGAACAGCTGCCGGCCCACCGCCTCCCGGTACGAGCCCGACAGCATCCCCGCCACCACGCTGTTCAGGTAGTGCACCACCACGGGCCGGACGTGTCCGCTGCCGAACCGCCGGTCCAGGTCGACCAGGGCACTCGTCATCGCCCGGACCGCCTCCACGTCCGAGACGCCCACCCGCGATCCGGCCGACCGGGCCACCTGCGCGTCCGCGCCCGTGATCAGCCAGTCCCGGCTGGGCTCCACCAGCGCGGAGGCCGCCACCGTCGAACCGGACAGGAAGTCCCGGCGCCCCACGTCACTGCGCCACAGCTCGCAGACCTGCTCGATCGCGCCGAGCACGGTCGGCGCGAACTGCAGACCGACACCGGAGGCCAGGTTCTTGCCGTTCGCCATGCCGATCTCGTCGATGGTGACCGTGCGGCCCAGCTTGCGGCCCAGCGCCTCCGCGATGATCCCCGGCGCCCGGCCGCGCGGCTGCTGCCCGCGCAGCCAGCGAGCCACCGACGTCTTGTCGTAGCGCAGATCGAGACCGCGCTCGGTCCCGACCATGTTCACCCTGCGGGCGAGGCCGGCGTTGGAACACGCGGCCTCCTGAATCAGCGCCTGCAGCCGTTCGTTCGGCTGACGGGCAACGAGTGGCCTGGCTGCCATGAGTACCCCCTGAGGCCGGAGTGCGATCCGAGAACTGATCACTGCCCGGCGGATATCCGGTCAATGCCGATGTGAACACGCGAAACCGGACGCATCACCCAGTCGTGCAGAACTCTGGGCGACACCCCCCGATGGTGGCTACCCACCCGCCGCGTCCCGGGCCCACGCGCGCCCCCACCCGTGCACCCATGCGCCCCGCATGCAGGATCGATGCTCCACACCGCTCTTCACCGCGCCCGTAACCCCAGGTGACGGCGGGAGTTGTGCTCACCGTGGAAGAGACCATCGGAGTCACGGAAGCCGCACACATCCCCAAGCAGCGAGGCGAGCTGCTGCTGGACTGCGCCGTGCGGTACGCGGAAGAGCGGCACTGGGACGTGTTCCCCGGGACCTGGCTGGAAGCCGTGGAGGGCAGGGAGCGCTGCTCCTGCGGCGTCGAGAGCTGCGCCACCCCCGGCGCCCACCCGGCCAGGCCCGACTGGTCGACACAGGCGACCGGCAGCGCCGTCGGGGCGCGGCGCATGTGGTCGAAGCAGCCCAAGGCGTCGATCCTGCTGCCGACCGGCCGCACCTTCGACGCGATCGACGTGCCCGAGTCGGCCGGCTTCCTGGCGCTGGCCCGGATGGAGCGCATGGAGCTCACGCTCGGCCCGGTGACCTGTACCCCCGACCGACGGATGCTCTTCTTCGTCCTGCCCGGCGCCGCCACCAAGGTCCCGGACCTGGTCCGCAAGCTGGGCTGGGCCCCCACCTCGATCGACCTGGTCACCCGGGGCGAGGGTCACTTCGTCGCGGCGCCGCCCACCCGGGTCGGCGGGTCCGGGGCCGTGCAGTGGGCACGGCGGCCCACCGCGGCGAACCGCTGGCTGCCGGACGCCGACGAGTTGATCAGTCCTCTCGCCTACGCGTGCGGCCGGGAAGCGGCGGCCGCCAGGGCACGTCGGCCCTAGGCGGTCCCCCTTAGGGTGTGCTCGTACTTACGGGGACAACCAAGGGGTTGACGGAAAATGCCTGACCAGGCATCTGACGGAGTGTTCGAACAGGCGGGCAGCGCACCGGGATCGGGTGCGGTGCCCGCCGTTCGTGTCGAGGGGCTGTGGAAGCGCTTCGGACAGCAGATCGCGGTGAACGGCATCGACCTCGTGCTGCCCGCGGGCAAGTTCATCGGTCTCGTCGGGCCCAACGGCGCCGGCAAGACCACCACTCTGTCCATGATCACCGGCCTGCTGCGGCCCGACGCCGGGCGCATCCTGGTCGCCGGTCACGACGTGTGGCGCGACCCGGAGTCGGTGGCCGAGGTGAAGGCCCGGATCGGCATCCTGCCGGAGGGGCTGCGCCTCTTCGAGCGGCTCTCGGGTCGCGAACTCCTCGGGTACAGCGGACGGCTGCGGGGGCTGCCCGGCGCCGAGGTCGACAAGCGGGCCGCCCAGCTGCTGGACGTACTGGACCTCGCCGGGGCGCAGAACAAGCTGGTCGTGGACTACTCGACCGGTATGCGCAAGAAGATCGGGCTCGCCGCGGCGCTGCTGCACAACCCCGAGGTGCTCTTCCTGGACGAGCCGTTCGAGGGCGTCGACCCGGTGTCCGCGCAGACCATCCGGGGCGTTCTGGAGCGGTACACCGGCTCGGGTGCGACCGTCGTCTTCTCCAGCCATGTCATGGAGCTGGTGGAGTCGCTGTGCGACTGGGTCGCGGTGATGGCCGCCGGGCAGATCCGGGCGCAGGGCCCGCTGGCGCAGGTGCGGGGCGAAGCGCCCTCGCTGCAGGCCGCGTTCCTGGAGCTGGTGGGCGCGAACGGGCGCGAGGCCGCCGGCGACTCCCTGGACTGGCTGGGCGGCGGTACCGCCCGATGACCGCGGTCGCTCCGGCCCCTGCCTCCCTGACCTCGGTCTTCGTGCGGCTCAAGCTGTCGCTGCTGCGCAACGGGCTGCGGCAGTCGGCCGGCCGTACCGCCGCGTACATCACCTCGATCGTGATCACGGCCGTCTTCGCGGCGGCGATGCTGCTCGCGTTCGTGCTGATGCGGGGCAACGCGGACACGGACTCGATCGTGGTCCTGCTGACCGCGGTGCTCGCGCTGTCGTGGACCGTGATGCCGCTGTTCGTCCCCAGCGGGGACGAGACGCTCGACCCGTCCCGGCTCGTGATGCTGCCGCTGCGGCCCCGGCCGCTGGTGCGCGCGCTGCTCGTGGCCTCGCTGGTCGGCGTCGGGCCCCTGTTCACGCTCTGCATAGCGCTGGGCGCCTGTCTGGCGCTGGCGCACGGCGCGGCGGCTGTGGCGGCCGCGGTGCTCGCGGTGCCGCTGGTGGTCGTGGTGTGCGTGGCGCTGTCGCGAGCGGTCGCCGCGGCCAACGTACGGCTGCTGACCTCGCGCAAGGGCCGTGACCTGGCGATCCTGAGCGGGCTGATGATCGCGGTCGGCATGCAGGTGATCAACTTCGGCGCCCAGCAGCTCAGTCGGTCCGGGGGCATGTCCTCCCTCGAACCGGCGGCCGCGGTCGTCAGCTGGCTGCCGCCCTCGTCGGCGATCGCCGCGGTGGACTCGGCGAGCAGGGGTGACTACACGGTGGCCGCGGCCCAACTGCTGCTGACCGTCGTGGCGCTGGGGGCGCTGCTGTACTGGTGGCAGCGGAGTCTGGTGCAGCTGATGACGACGCCGGACGGCTCGACGATCGGCGCGGCGTCCGACGCGGGCCGGGAGCGTGCCGGTACGGGACTCCTGGGGCGGATGCTGCCGGGCGGGCGTACGGGCACGGTGATGGAGCGCAGCCTGCGCTACATGTGGCGCGACCCGAAGACGAAGGGGGCGTGGGTCTCCTCGCTCGCGGTCGGGGCGATCGTGCCGCTGTTCAACGCCCTCCAGGGCACGGGCTCGCTCTACTTCGCGTGCTTCGCCTCGGGAATGCTCGGCATCCAGATGTACAACCAGTTCGGGCAGGACACCTCGGCGTTCTGGATGGTCGCGCAGACGATCTCCACGACGAAGGACGCGTACGCCGAACTGCGGGCGCGGGCCCTGGCCCTGCTGCTGGTCACGCTGCCGTTCACGGTCCTGGTGACGACGGGGACCGCCGCGCTCCTCGGCGACTGGTCCTCCCTCCCGGACGCGCTCGGCGTGGCGCTCGCCCTGCTCGGCGCGATGCTGGCGACGGGCGCGGTGACCTCGGCGATGTTCCCGTACTCGATCCCCCAGGACAGCGCGTACAAGAACGTCGCTCCGGGGCAGGGCGGGCTGGCCTGGATGTCGATCTTCGGCGGAATGATCGCGGGCGCTCTGCTGTGCGGCCCGGTGATCGGGGCGACGATCTACCTCAACGTGACGGACCAGGACTCCCTGCTCTGGCTCCTGCTCCCGGGCGGCGCGCTGTACGGCGCGCTGATCGCCTGGGCCGGCCTGAAGATCGCGGCGCCCAGGACGGCGCGGCGACTGCCGGAGATCCTGGCGGCGGTGAGCAAGTGACGACCTCCCCCTGGTCCGAGGACGAGGAGGAGCACGTCCGGATTCTGGCGAGCGAGCGCCGCGGCTTCGCCTGGGTGCTGCACCGGTACGGGGGCCGCACGAAGGCACAGGCGGGGGCGGAGGCCGTGGAGTTCTACGCGTACGAGCCCGCGGACAAGCCGTACCGGGGCCTCGTCTTCCACGACGAGGCGTGGCACTGGGCGATGGGCCGGGTCTTCGGCGACTCCTACCACCGGGACCGCCCCGAACTCGCCGCGCCGCCAGGGGAGTACAAGAGGTACATGGCGCTCTGAGAGCGCGAACAAGCGGACGCGGGTCCTGTTCGACTGGAGGCCTTCCAGTCGAACGGGACCCTTCGCATTTGCTCCAATGGAGAACCAATTTCGGATCCCCGCAGGTCAAAGGGTCGTTCGCGCTTGTACCAATGAGGCACGGAGCCGTTCTGGGCGGCTGCCGGCAGCTCGCCGCACCCCTTCCCAACTGCCTGAACGACCGGTCGGTCGGGTGCCGGAAAGGGGGTGCGGCCGGAAAGTGGCGGGCGATTGGCGATCACCCTCCGCATCGGCAAGACTCCGGCGCGCAATCAGGTAGCACCCGCCTCGAAGGGACACCCCCGTGCGTTACGTCCTCCGCAACACCGCTCTCACCACCGCTCTCGCCACCGGCCTGGCACTCATCGGCGTCGCGGCAAGCCCCGCCCAGGCCGAGCCCGCTCCCTCGACCGCCGCGCCGACCGGCCTCTACCCGCCGTCGGCGCTCGTGCTCGCGATCGGCAGGGGCGAGGACGCGGCGACGGCGACGGTCGCCAGGGCGGTCACCCTCAACTGCGCCCCCACGCCCAGCGGTACCCACCCGGCGCCCGAACTGGCCTGCGCCGACCTGACGTCGGTCGACGGAGACCTCGCCGAACTGACCGTGGCCTGGAGCAACAGCCCCTGTACGAAGATCTGGGACCCGGTCACGCTCACCGGCGACGGCGTATGGGAAGGCAAGCGGATCAGCTGGACGGCCACGTACGGCAACGCGTGCGAGATGAACGTCGGCATGGCGAGGAGCTCGGTCTTCTCGTTCTGACACCTCGACAGGCCGCGGCCGACGTCAGGACCCCGAGCCGGCCCAGCTCGGTGTCCAGGCGTCGGCCGGTGGCGTCGGGCGGGCCCGCACGAGATGCCCGCGCAGCGCCGCGAGCACCGGATGCGGGTTGGCCGTCCGGTACACGAACGAATGCGGATAGACCGGTGCCGGCCCCTCGATCGGGATCCGCCGCAGGTCATGGCCCGTCGGCCACACAAAGCTGTCTCCGCTTCCCACGAGCGTGGCGAGGGCGGCGGAGTCGGCGATCGAGTCCATGAGCGCCTCGCTCCCGAAATCGGGGCCGACCGCGTCGATGCGGAGGTCGAAGGCCTCCGTGAGCTCGTCGTAGAAGGCTCCCCATTCGGTGCCCGGCTTGATGCCCGGGATCCAGATCCGATGCCCGGACAGCTCCGCCAGGGTCAGGGACCTGGCCGAGGCCAGCGGGTGGCGCGGTCCGACGAGCAGCTGCAGCGGATCGTCCAGGACGCGCTCGGCGCTGATCCCCTCGGGCAGGTCGCCCGGGGCCACGGCACGGAAGGTCGCGTCGACCTCGCCCGCCAGTACCGCCTCGATCGCCCTGGTCGCGTTCGCGTCCGAGAGCGTGACGACGTCCAGATCCGTGCCCGGGTGGGACGAGTAGAAGCCACGCAGGGCCAAGGCCGGGGAGATGCGCCGCTGCAGCACGTCCACGCGCAGCGCCCGCTCGCCGGGCCGTACCGAAGCCGCCGCCCGTTCCACGGCCCGCAGGACCTCGCGGGCGTGCGGGAGGAACGCCTGCCCGTCCAGGGTGAGGCGGGCACCGCGGGCGGTACGGACGAACAACATCACCCCGAGCACGCGCTCCAGGCTCGCCACACGCTTGGAAACCGCCTGCTGAGTGATGCGCAGCTCCACGGCGGCCTCCTGGAACTGCCCGGCCTCCGTGACGGCGACGAAGGTGCGCACGGCTTCGTTGTCCACACATCGAGCCTATGCGTCCACAACCTGTGGTTGTGGCTCACCGATGCCGTGGTTGTTGGATCCCGGGCCGGTCGCCCTGGTCCAATCCTCGCCGTCAACGACGGGTTGTGACGGAGGGTGCTCCATGGCACGGCAGAGGCTCGGCCGCTCGTTCGGACGGTTGTGGTCGGCGTACGCCGCGTCCACGATCGGCACCTGGTTGGGGTTCGGCGCGTTCCCCCTGATCGCGATCCAGGTGCTCCACGTCGGGCCGGCCGCGGTCTCGGCGCTGACGGCCGCCGGCCTGGCGGTCGGCGCGCTCCTCGCGCTCCCGCTCGGCCCATGGGTCGACGCCCGGCGGAAGAAGCCGGTGATGATCGCCGCCGACCTGGTGCGGTTCGGGGCCCTGCTGACGATCCCGGCCGCGTACGTCACCGACCGGCTGACCTACACCCAGCTGCTGGTCGTCACCGTGATCGGTGCGGCGTCGAACATCGCGTTCACCTCCGCCAGTGGCGCCTACCTCAAGCAGCTCGTGCGCCCGGACCACCTGCTGGTGGCCAACGGCCGCCTCGAGTCGACCACCTGGACCGCCACGGCGGTCGGCCCGACCCTGGGCGGGGCGGCGATCAGCCTGCTGGGCCCGCCGGTGACGGTGATCGCCAACGCGGTCGGGTTCCTGCTGTCCGCGCTCGGGATCGGCGCGATCCGGCAGAAGGAAGCTCGGCCCGAGCGGGGCGAAGGTGACTCCGGGCGGGGCGAGGGTGACTCCGGGCGGGGCGAGGGCGACTCCGAGCGGGGCGAGGGCGAGCGGGGCGGGAGCGGGAGGTTCCGGGCGTCGGACCTGGTCACGGGCTGGACGTTCATCCACGGCGACCGGCGGCTGCGCCCGCTGTTCTGGAACACCGTGGCCGTCAACGCGCTGATCATGGCCACCGAACCACTGCTGGCCGTCCTTCTCCTGGACGACCTGGGCTGGGCGGCCTGGCAGTACGGGCTCGCGTTCGGCCTGCCCTGCGTCGGCGGGTTCGTCGGCGCTCGCCTCTCCCCGCGCCTGGCGGAGCGCCACGGGCGCAGCCGCGTCCTGATCGTCTCCGGGGTCCTGCGTGCTCTGTGGCCCGTCGGCCTGTTCTTCGTCATGCCCGGGACCGCCGGTGTGGTCCTGGTCATCGCCGTCGAACTGGCCCTGATCACCTGCATGGGAGTGTTCAACCCGCTGTTCGCCACCGAGCGCCTCCAGCGGGTGCCGGCCGACCGTATCGGCCGGGTCCTGGTGGCCTGGAAGGTGACCGGCACCGGCGCCATCGCCGTACTGACCGGCCTGTGGGGCGCCCTGGCCGCCGTCACCGACGCGCGCGTCGCGATCGGCATCGGCGGCGTGCTGCTCCTGGCCACCCCGTTCCTGCTGCCGCGCTCGGGAGGAGGAACTCGTGCCGGTCGCGGGCGGGCGGCCGGTGAGCAGGTGGGCCGTACTCCCGTCGTCCTCGTCCTCGTCCGGGGACGTACCGCTCGGGGATCGGACGCCGGGCACACGGGGTCGACGCCGTGATCGGCGATTTCCCACGGAACGGCAGCGTGCGGAGGTACCTGCTCGTCATCCGGGGCAGGTCATGTCAGGTCAGGTCAGGACCTGGACGGCGTAGAGGGCGCCGATGGCGGTGGCGAGGGTGCCGAGGAGGAGCCGTAGGAAGGTCTCGGGGAGGCGGGGCTGGAGGTGGGCGCCGAGGTAGCCGCCGACGAGTCCGCCAAGACCGCAGGCGATTCCGAGCGACCAGTCGGGGGCGATGGAACCCTCGGCGGTCAGAGACAGCAGCGCGTACGTTCCGGCGCCGACGACCGAGGTGACAAAGGTGGTGGCGAGCGCGGCCGGGGCGACCTCGGCGACGGGTGTCCCCCGTCCGGCGAGGATCGGGCCGAGGAGGGAACCGCCGCCGATGCCGTAGATCCCGCCGACGGCCCCGACCACGAGAGCCAGGCCGCCGGTCGACCGCGCGGACAGCGGCCGCACCGGCCGCTCCGCGGGGGCCGGTCGCAGTGTGCGCCGGATCAGCCACAGGCCGAGGGGCAGCAGGAAGACGGCGATCAGGAGGCGGAAGACGGCCGGGCCGGGGACGGCGAACACGCGGATGATCGCGCCGATCACGACTCCTGGGACGGTCCCGGCCAGCAGCAGGCGGCTCAACGGCCCGCCGAGCCGCCCGTCGCGGGCATGCCGCAGGAGGGCGCCCGGTCCGGCGACGACGTTGTAGAGCAGGTTGGTCGGTGTGACAGCGGGCGAGGGGACGCCGAGGACGCTGACCTGGACGGGCAGCAGGAACACCGCCCCGGAGACGCCTACGGGCGCGGTGACCACGGAGATGACCAGCCCGGCGGCGAAGCCCAGGAGGCCGGACGTCCAGTTCATGATGCGACCGCTTCGCAGATCATCGGATCAGTATGAGCGCCGTTGCCCGGCCTGCCGTCGGGTGGGCCTTGGGTGATCCGGGGTTCACCAGGCCAACTTCTTTGGCGCATCAGCCAGTACAGGCACTCGGAGGTGGCGGAGGAGACTCTGAGCCACTGGCGACCCGGAGGCCGGCGTGGCCACGTACAGACCGAGCGACACGAGGGGGCGGCACGTGAGCGTGCAGCAGTACGACCAGATCGGCGAGGCGTTCGAAGGGTTCAAGTCCCTGCCGCTGACGCGTTACGGAGAGGTACCGAGCTTCCTGGGCATGGTCGGGGACGTGCGCGGCAAGTCGGTTCTCGACCTGGCGTGCGGTACCGGCTTCTACAGCAGGGAGTTCAAGCGGCGCGGCGCAGCGGACGTCTTCGGTGTCGACATCTCCGTCGAGATGATCGCCGCCGCGCGGAAGGTCGAGGAGCGCGACCCGCTGGGTGTGCGGTACGAGGTCGGTGCCGTGGAGGAGCTGGAATCCCTCGACCGGCGCTTCGACATCGCGCTGGCAGTGCAGTGCCTCAACTACGCCGAGGACATCGCGGCGATGAAGCGGATGTGCCGCAACATCCACCAGAGTCTTGTCCCGGGTGGAGAGTTCTTCGTGTTCGCCCAGAAGCCCGACTACGGGTTCGACTGCGCGTCCCTGGACACGTACGGGTTCCTCTGCGAGCCGCTCGGCGAGGAGCTCGAGACGGGGCCGCGCGTGCGGGTCACGGCTCTCCTCGACCCGCAGCCGATCAGCATCGTCGCCGCGGCCCCGCGCCGCGAGGTCTACGAGGAGTGTCTGGAGGCGGCCGGGTTCAGTGCGGTGGAGTGGGTTCCGCTGACGGTGTCCGAAGCCGGCATCCGTGAGTACGGCGAGGAGTTCTGGGCGGACCTCCTCGCGCACCCGCCGCTGGAGATGCTGCGCTGCCGCGCCTGACGGCCCGACCGGACGCCCCGTCGGCCGGCCGGCCTGCCGGCTGACGGGCCGCCCCGCTGGGCGTTTGCTTCGGATCAGGCCTCTTCTGGGACGCGACCTGTCCGGAGTGCGGGGCGAGGTTCAGCATCTCCGAACGCGTCGCCCACTGAGCCCTTCACCTGCGAAAGGTGCGGCTCCTCCTGAGGGCGGAGCCGCTCACGTCACCGGCTCACCAGGTGCCGTGGTACGTCAGGTTCACGGCCAGGGCGGCCACCGGCAGAGAGAAAAATACTGCCCAGGGGCCCAACTGGTAGTCACGAACCCGCAGGTGGGCGCAGAACGCACCCAGGAAGTACAGCACGAGACCGGCGGCGGCCAGCGTGCCCAGCACCGGCACGGCGAACCCGGCCGCCAATCCCAGCGCGCCCGCCGCCAGCAGTGCGCCCAGCGGGCGCATCCAGGACCGAGGCACACGCAACTTGTCCGCCTGGCTCTTGGGGTACTCGTGACCGATGAAGTTGGCGACAGCGGCCAAGCCGTTGATGGCCGAGGTGAGGAGGGTGACCACGAGGTAGGCGGCGAACACGGAATCTCCTTCTACGCGAGAACGACGGATGATTGTTCGCCTTCAGGACGAGGCAGCCCCGGAAAACGTGACATGCCCGCCGCCTGGTCCCGCTTCCTTCGGGAGTCCGGCGGCCGCTGACACACTCGGATCGTGCGTGAACCGGCGATCATCGAAGCTCCGTCCGTGCTCGGGCTGCGGCCGTCCGGCGTTCAGGACCTGCCGGCGGCCCTGCTCGGCGGAATGGCGCGGGTCGGGCGCGTCGAGGCGCCCGTGTACGACCCGAAGCGGGACGTCGAAACCGGTGTGCTCAATCCGGACGGCATCGCGGAGTACTCCGTACAACTGGCGGATGTCGTCGGCGAGGTTCTCGACTCGGGGCGCTTCCCCGTCGTCCTCGGCGGTGACTGCAGCATCCTGCTCGGCAACCTTCTCGCCCTGCGCCGCCGTGGCCGGTACGGACTGCTGTTCCTCGACGGGCACACCGACTTCTACCAGCCGTCCGCCGAGCCGACCGGCGAGGTCGCGTCGATGGAGCTCGCGCTGGCCACCGGCCGTGGCCCCCGGCTGCTCGCCGATCTCGAAGGGCGGGGGCCGCTCGTTCGGGACGAGGACGTCGTCGCGTTCGGGTTCCGGGACGCCGTCGAGTCCGCCGCGGCGGGGATGCAGCCACTGCCGCTACGGCTGTGCGCGCTCGACCTCGACGACGTGCGCGCGGTCGGGGCCGCCGAGGCTGTCCGTCAGGTCATGGGCCGACTGACCTTGGGCGACGGGTTCTGGATCCATCTCGATGTCGACGTCCTGGACGACGCGATCATGCCTGCCGTGGACTACCGCCAGCCGGGTGGGCTGAGCTGGGCGGAGCTGGAGGACGTACTGCGGACGGCGCTGGCGCACGAGGGTGCCGTCGGGTTCGACGTCACGATCTTCAACCCGCGCCTCGACCTCGACGGGACGATCGCGGCGCGGCTGAGCGAGTGCCTGCGGCGGGGGTTGTCGGCCGGGACGCCCGGCGCCTGACGACTCGCTCCGTGCGGCGAGGTGAATGCGCCGCCGGACCGGCCTCGCTTCTCGGGCTTGCTCAGGTCCCCGCCGGAGGCCGGGAGCCGCCCGGGTCCGAATGAGTGGAATCACCGGGGCCCCCGGCCGAGGAAGGGGCGTACCAAGGCGTCGCCGGGGTCACGTTGGCGTTCCCGATCCTGAACCGGAAGAGGCGCCCCCGACATGCGACGTATCCCCGCCCGCCGACTGTTCGCCGCCGCGCTGCTCGTGGCGTCCGTACTGGCCCCGGTGGCCACCACTCCCGCCACAGCCGTCCCCGCCGCCGTCGCCCACCACGGCACGGAGGACTGCCCGCCCGACGGTCTCGGCCCCGAGCTGACCGCTCGCCTCGACAAGGCCGTCGAGGACGTCCGCAAGCAGGCCGGCATCCCGGGCCTCGTCGCCGGGCTGTGGATGCCGGGGAAGGGCAGCTACGTCCGTGCGTTCGGTGTCGCCGACAAGGTCACGGGCGAGCCGATGAGCACCGGCGGCTTCGTGCGGATCGGCAGCGAGACCAAGACCTTCACGGTCACCGCGCTCCTCAAGCTCGTCGACGACCGCAAGGTCCGGCTGGACGACCCGATCTCCGACTACATCCGCGGCGTGCCCAACGGCCACAAGATCACGCTGCGCCACCTCGCCGAGATGCGCAGCGGCCTCTTCCCGTACACGTCCGACCCGGACTTCACCCAGGATCTGCTGAGCGACCCGCAGCGCTCGTTCACCCCGCACGAGGTGCTCGCCTACGGCTACCGGCACAAGAACACCTTCGCGCCGGGGGCGCAGTTCCAGTACTCCAACAGCAACCTCATCCTCCTCGGCCTGGTGGTCGAGAAGGTCAGCGGTCACCGCCTCGTCGACTTCATCGACAAGCGGGTCCTCCGCCCGGCCGACCTGCGGCACACGATGCTGCCGGATGGCTCGGAGTTCCCCGAGCCGCACCCCCGTGGGTACACGAACCAGACGCTGAGCGGTGAGGTCGCCGACTCCACGGACTGGAACCCCAGTTGGGCCTGGGCGGCGGGGGCGATGATCTCGGACCTGGAGGACCTGCGCCGCTGGGCGAAGATCGTCGCCACCGGGGAGCTGCTCAGCCCGAAGACCCAGGCCGAGCGGCTCAAGACGCTGCCGACGGGCTTCCCCGGCACCAGCTACGGCCTCGGCATCTTCAACGCCAGCGGCTGGATCGGGCACAACGGTTCCATCCCGGGCTACGAGACCGTGACCGTCTATCTGCCCTCGCAGAAGGCGACCTTGGTGCTCATGCTCAACACCGACATCTCCCCCCAGGGCCAGGAACCGAGCACGCTGGTTGCCCGGGCGATCACCGCGATCGTGACGCCCGACAACGTGTACGACGGGGCGGTCCAGCCGCGCTGAGCCCGGGTGTCAGGACGTCAACACGCCGTTGAGGAACGGCTCGATCGCCGTGCGCCAGGCTTCCGGCTGGTCGTAGTGGAGGAGATGGCCGGCGTCGGGGATCTCCGCGTACGCCCCTCGGGGCAGGACGCGGACCATCTCCTGGGCCTCCGCGCGGCCCAACTCGCCGTCCAGGCCGCGGACGACGAGGGTCGGGCAGCGGACCTGGGCGAGCGAGTCCCAGTGGGCGTCGTGGACCCAGGTCTCGCGGGAGGTCAGCATCTGGGCGGGGTCGAAGACCGGGTACCAGCCGTCGGGGCGCTCGGTCATCACCTCCGTGAAGAACTCGCCGCGAGCGGGGTTCGGCCGCTCGACCCAGGGGTCTTCGTCGCCGAACCACTTCCGTACGGCATCGAGCGTGGTGAAGGGGACCGGCCAGCGGCGGAACCAGTCCTGCCACTCCCGCTGCGAGGCGGCCCCGAGGGCCGAGGCCCGCATGTCGCAGATGACCAGGGCGCGGACGAGGTCCGGGCGCTCGGCGGCGAGCTGCCAGGCGGTGAGGGCGCCCATGGAGTGGCCGATGAGGGTGACCGGCCCGAGGCCGAGCTGCTCGACGGCCGCTGCCGCGTCGGCGACGTACGCCTCGCGGGTGTAGGGGCCGGCGGCGGGCTTGTCGCTGCGGCCGTGTCCGCGCTGGTCCAGCGCGACGGCCCGGTGGCCCTCGGCGAGCCAGCGGGCGGTGGGCGCCCAGTGGGAGGCGCGCCCCATGAGCCCGTGCAGGAGTAAGACGCCGGACCCGGCCGTCTCCGCCCGCTCTTCCATGAACTCCCAGGCAGCCAGGCGTACGCCGCCGGCCCCGGTGACGTCGAGACGTCGCACCATGTTCCCTGGCACCCCCTCTTTCCATCGAGCGTGTCGAGCACCGCCAGACTATCGAACCCTTATTCGAAAATGCGGTTCTGCCACCTAACACCCCTCGTTCGAGTGACGGGGCTCAAGGATTGACGCGCGCCGCCGAGGGGAGATCTTCAGCGGGAGGCGGACCGCTCGGGGAAAACGGTCCGAGGGGAATGACCCTGGGAGCTCGGGGCTCCGGGTCAGCACAGGGGAGGACAGGCCCCGGCGCCCATGGGCGCCGGGGCTCTCTGTCTCTTCACGTACCGCCCCGGACACCTTCGTCATCGCCACACCCCTCCCCGACCGTACGGCTCCCCCCAGCGTGGCACGCCGAGGGTGCGGGCGTGGTGATTCCGCCGTAAAACGGGCCCGGGGAAGCAGGAGGGGGTGTTCCCGGGGCCCTGAAGAGGTCCTGGACCGGTGCTTCGGCCTCGGCCCTGCGCTGCAGAGTTCGGCCGACGCTCGGGATCGGCTAGCGCTTCGCCACGAAGACGTGCGCCGCCACATCGGCGTCCAGCTCGGCCGCCTCGCCACTGCTGCCGACGAGAACACCGCCCGCCGACTCCGTCACGCTCACCACGGAACCGGGCTGCACGCCCGCGCGCCGCAGCGTGTACATCAGCTGGGCGTCCGTCTGGATCGGCTCGCCGATCCGGCGGACGATCACCGTCTTGCCCTCCTGGCCCGCGTCCAGATCGGCCAGCGAGACCATGGAGTCGTCCAGGAAGGACTCCGCCTCGGCCTTCTCGCCCAGCTCCTCGAGACCCGGGATCGGGTTGCCGTACGGCGACTCCGTCGGGTGCCGCAGCAGCTCCAGAACGCGCCGCTCCACGGCCTCGCTCATCACGTGCTCCCAGCGACAGGCCTCGGCGTGGACCTGCTCCCACTCCAGGCCGATCACGTCGACGAGCAGGCACTCGGCGAGCCGGTGCTTGCGCATCACGCGCGTGGCGAGTCGACGGCCCTCGTCCGTCAGCTCCAGGTGCCTGTCACCCGCGACGGTCACCAGACCGTCGCGCTCCATACGGGCCACCGTCTGGCTCACCGTGGGGCCGCTCTGGTCGAGCCGCTCCGCGATCCGGGCGCGCATGGGGACCACACCTTCCTCCTCGAGCTCGAGGATGGTGCGGAGATACATCTCCGTTGTGTCGATCAGTCCGGACATACGTGCCCCTCGATGAGTCGTGCGCTGGCCCTGCCCCAATTCTGACGCATGCCACAGACAACCGTGCCGCGCCGGGGAAAGGCGGTATTGACAGAGCAATGGTCCAGACCGCACCGTGATCCGCGACACGACGACAAGGAGCTTCGGGAATGGGCGACAGCGCGCGCGAGTCCAAGCTGGCCGGACAGTTCTTCGACGCCGCGATCGGCCTGCTTCAGCAGGTCCGCGACGAGGACGCCGAGGAGATCGCCGCGGCCGGAACCGCGATCGCCGAGGCCGTCGCCGCCGGCGGCCGCCTCTTCGCCTTCGGCGCGGGACACTCCTCGCTCGCCGCCCAGGACGTCGTCTACCGGGCGGGTGGACTGGCGCTGATGAACCTGCTCGCCGTGCCCGGCGTGGTCGGCGTCGACGTCATGCCGGCGACACTCGGCTCGGCCCTGGAGCGTGTGGACGGTCTCGCGGGGGCGGTGCTCGACTCCTCGCCCGCCAGGGCCGGCGACGTACTGATCATCATCTCGCTCTCCGGCCGCAACGCCCTGCCGGTCGAGATGGCGATGAACGCGCGCGCCCTGGGTCTGACGGTGATCGGTGTCACCTCGCTGGCGTACGCGACGGAGACGAAGTCCCGGCATGTCTCGGGGACGTATTTGAAGGACCACTGCGACATCGTCCTCGACTCGCACATCGCCATCGGCGACGCCGAGCTCACCCACGAGGCCGTCGAGGCCCCCTTCGCGCCCGCCTCGACGGTGGTCACGAGCGCGCTGATGCAGGCCACGATGGCCGCGGCGACCGAGGAGATGGTCCGCCTGGGCATCGAGCCGCCGCTGCTGCGCTCGGGGAACGTGGACGGTGGCCACGAGTGGAACGGCCGGGTGATGACGGAGTACCGCGACCGGATCTTCTTCCGGCACTAGGAGTCCGCCCCGTCCCGGCCCGCCCGCTTCCCGGAAGGCGCGGCCACGGCGCGGCGCAGGAGAATCTCCACCTGCCGGCCGACCTCGTCCACGTCCTTCACCGGAGTCCTGAACGCGATCCGGAGATCGGCGCTGCCGTGGGCGCACTCGCATCGGAGGGTGATCCCGTGGCGGTCCAGCGCGAGGGGCGCGACGCGGACCGCTGCATGCGGAAGCTCCGGGTCGGCCAGCCGGGCCAGCCGGTCGACGACATCCCGATGACCTTCCTCCAGATGGGTGAGCATCGCAGCCTCGGCCACCGCCAGCACGTCCGGAGCGGCCCGCTCCAGGTCGTCCGGGCCGACGTGCTCGACGAGCGCGCCCCGCTGGATGCTCGCCTGCGCCACATCGAGCCGGAGCACGAGTACGCCGGGCGAAGTCTGCAGGGGAGACGGCGTGAGCCGCCCCGCGAGAGTGACACGCGCCCTGACCCGGTCGCGGACCGCGATCGGGGCGATGTCCGTGAACTCCAGCAGCGCGGAGAGCATTCCGCGGGGAGCGCACGCGACCTCGGCCGCCAGCGGGCTGTCCGCCGGGGCGTGCAGCGCCAGCCGGCCCGCGTCGTCCACGTCGTGCATCGCCACCAGGTCGTAGCTGTTGCCGTCCGTCGTCAGACTCAGGGAGCCGGCGGCGGCGATGACGGAGCGGATCCGCTCGGCGTCGGTCGACCCGTTGCGGCGCGCCTTGGCGAAGGTCATCAGAACTCCTTAGGTTAGGCTTGCCTAACCTAGCAGCCCGCGGGCCACCGGTGAACCCCCCTTTCGGGCGAGAGCGGCCCCGCGCGCTGGGTGCCGGCCCGGCGGCCCCGCACGGTTCGCATCGGGCTCCCCTGGGCCCAGGATGGATTGGCTGACGCAGCCTGGGCTCCAACTCGCCTCGAACGGACGGAGGTTGCAACGAAGGTTCGTGGCGCTACGGTGACGGCCATGACGGAGAACGGCTTTTGG
Source organism: Streptomyces sp. NPDC056222 (assembly GCF_042264065.1). Lineage (NCBI taxonomy): Bacteria > Bacillati > Actinomycetota > Actinomycetes > Kitasatosporales > Streptomycetaceae > Streptomyces > Streptomyces sp. NPDC056222. The sequence goes on from NZ_JBHJTL010000010.1 coordinate 71,301, forward strand.
ACGTACCCGCCGCAGGCACCGGTACGGGGATCGGGGAATTACGCGATCACGGTCGTGCTGCCGCCGTCTACGGAACACTCGCCGGAATGGCCGCCCAATGACCCGGACCGAGCACGGGAGTTCGCCTCGTCGTTCGGGACGGTCGACCAGGTGCTGGAGTATCAGGGAGAACGGAACATCAGCGACGGATTCTCGCTCCGGACACGGGCCGACCTGGAGTGGATCCAGGTCGGGGTGTGGGGGAACGTGATCGGCGTCTCGGATCCCTCCTTGGCGAGCGACGGAAATTCGTGGCCGGTTCTGGAACAGGTCAAGGAGCTGGCGGAACGGTTCCCCGACGCGAAGATCGTCGGCGGGGCGTCGGTGGACCGTGGCGAGACCCATGAGGAGGCGGCATGGGTGGTTCCGGGCTTCGAGCTCGTGCACTCCGAGGGCTGGCCCTGCGAGGACGACGCATCGATGTGGACGCTGGACGGTGACCCGCGGGCCGTTCTGGACGCCTGCGGGGTGACGGCACGGACGGCGAAGGACGCCGGTGTCGACTACGACCCGTCCGACCCCACCTCGACCTACTGGGGCGGGCTCGGGGAGCTGATCCTCGGAACGCATCGCCCGTGGCGGCGACGGAGGGTGCGGACGTCGGTGTTCCGTGTGCGGCACACCCACGCCGCGACGGATCTGATGGAAGAGAACTGGATCCGCGACTGAGCAGTGCACCGAGCCCCGCCGCGAGTGCGCGAACGGGTCAGGCCCGGGCCCGGTGGCGCTTCGCGTACGACCAGGTCACGGCGGTCATCAGCGCCGGGATCGCGAACAGCGGGGCGAAGACGAACCACCAGACGGTCTGCGCCGTACCGCTCGACATGTACGTCTGGCTCTCGACCGTGAACGCGACCACGAGCTGCCACAGCGCCACCAGGACCAGGACGGCCGAGGCGGTCCAGGACACCGCGGCGAGCGTCCGGGGAGAGAGCGGCCGCCACCGGTCGCTGACGAGCAGCAGCGGGAACAGCGCGGCCACCTCGGCGAGGACGGAGAGGCCGACGACGTACGCGATGCCCCAGCCCGGGATGTCGAAGACATCGCGCAACACCTGCTCGCTGTAGCCGACATAGACCCCGGACGCCATGGCGACGCGCCACAGGCCGGACGGAAGGGCGCACAGCGCGATGGCGTGCGCGGCGCGTCGGGCCCATACGGGGGCGGGGGCAGGGGCGGTGAGAGGTGCGGTCGTCGTCATGACGACCATGCTGGCCGGGGCGACCCTCGCCGCACTTCGTCCGCTGCGACGAAGCACCTCCGCCGTGCGGGGGAGAAGGGAGAGGGCCGGGTCTGATTCCACCGGCACTCACGTGGTGCGGCGACAAGCTGGACCGGTTCAAGGAACTGGTCATGAAGAAGACATGGATTCCGCGCGGTGGTAAGGGGTGACGCAATGGTCAAGGACCACGAGGAGTTCGACGTGGTGGTTCTCGGGGTGGCGACGGTGGGCTCGCGGGTGAGGATCGAGGGCACGCAAGGCGAAGAGGGCTTCATCGACCAGGCCAAGCATCCCTCGTGGTGGTCGGAGGAGGCGCCGCCCCCGGCGGCGGGCGACCGGCTTCATGTGGTGGTTCTGGACTCGTCCAGGACCCCGCCGCGGCTGAGCGCGCTGGAGAAGGACATCGAGATCGGGCGCCGGCTCCGCGGCGACGGCTGACGGGCACCGATGTCCGGGGCCAGGCGGGTGTCGCGGCGCGGGACTCAGCCGTGCGCCGCGAACCGCACCCGTACCGTCAGGCCTCCGCCCTCCCTGTTCGGGAACGCCTCCGTCGTGGCGTCGTGGGCCCGGGCGATCGAGTCGACGATCGAGAGACCCAGGCCCGCGCCCTCGTCGGGGGCCTGGGTACGGGCCGTCAGCCGACGGAAGGGCTCGAAGAGGAGCGGGACCGTGTCGGGCGGGACCTCGGGACCGGTGTTCGTCACCTCGATGCCCTCCGGACCCGTACGGACCTCCACCCGGCCGTCGGGGACGTTGTGGCGGACGCCGTTCACCACCAGGTTGTGGACCAGCCGGTCCAGCAGCACCGCGTCTCCGTCGACCGTCAGCGGCCGGGCCCGTACCGTGACCGTCACCCCGCGCTCCGCCGCCTCCGCCGCCAGCGCGTCCACCGCCCCGCGGGCCACCTCGTGCACCGCCACCGGCCGCCGCTCCCGCAGCCCCTGGTCGGAGGCGGCGAGCAACAGCAGCCCCTCGATGATCCGTTCGCTGTCGTCGGCGACCTCGATCAGCTTCTCCCTGATCCGGGCGACCCGCTCCGGGGACGGCTCCCCCGCGAGCCCGATCTCCGCCGCCGCCCGCTGCACCGCGACCGGCGTACGCAGCTCGTGCGCCGCGTTCGCCGCGAACCGCTGCTGCGCGGAGACCAGCCGTTCCATCCGGCCGAGCATCCCGTCGAAGGTGTCGGCCAGCCGCTTCAGCTCGCCCGGCGGGCCCTCCAGCGCGATCCTCTCGTGCAGGTTCTCGCCCGACAGCCGACGCGCCGTCTCGGTGATCACGGCCACCGGCCGGAGCACCCGGCCCGCCATCCACCAGGCCAGCGCGACCGAGAGGACCGCGTACACGGCGAGGACGATCAGCGACACCGTCAGGAGCCGCTCCAGGGCCGCGGACTCCGCCGCGTCGCTGACCGTCCGCGCCACCGTCAGCATTTCGGGAGAGACCTGGCCGGGCACCGTCGGAGCGGGGCTCGCCGGCACGGCGCTCGGGTAGCCCGACGGGAACGCCGTCGGCAGGTCCTCCAACCGCCGCGCCGGCACCGCGCCGGTGATCGCCACGCTGATCGAGGAGTACAGCCCCTCCTTCACCAGCAGATAGACCACCCCCGTCAGCAGCCCGCCCGCCAGCAGCAGGAGCCCGCCGTACAGAGCCGTCAGCCGGGACCGCTCCCCCGTCACCACCCGCCTCATGACGAGATCCGGTAGCCCGCGCCCGGCACCGTCTCCACCACCGGCGGCTCGCCCAGCTTCGCCCGCAGCTTGCTCAGCGCCACCCGTACCGCGTTCGTGCGGTAGCTCGTGTGCTCCTCCCAGACCTGCTCGATCAGGTCCTCGCCGCTCACCACCGCTCCCTCGGCCCGCAGCAGCGCCTCCAGGACCGCGAACTCCTTCCGCGACAGATGCAGATGGCGCCCGTCCCTGCTGGCCTGGCGGCGGGCGGTGTCGAGGACGATCCCGGCGCGCTCCAGCACGGGAGGCAGCGCGGGCCGGGCGCGCCGGCCCAGCGCCAGGACCCGGGCGAGCAACTCGTCGTACGCGAAGGGCTTGGTCAGATAGTCGTCGGCGCCGAGGCCGAGGCCCTCCACCCGGTCCCGTACCGTCCCCGCCGCCGTCAGCATCAGCACCCTGGTCATCAGCCGCTGCTCGACCACCCGCCGGCACACGTCGTCGCCGTGCATCCCGGGCAGGTCGCGGTCCAGGACGAGGACGTCGTACTCGCCCAGCTGCAGTTTCCGCAGCGCTTCGAGGCCGTCGGCCGCGACGTCCACGGCGATCGCGTCGCGGCGCAGCCCCTCGGCGATCATCTCGGCGAGAAACGCCTCGTCCTCCACCACCAGTACGCGCATGGCCCCTGTGTATCCGAAGGGGACCTTTCGCCGGTGTTAACCCATCCGCTGAGAGAAGCGAAACATCCCTTCGCGGCACGCTCCCGCCCATGACGACCTCACGGAAGACCAAGCTGGCCGCCGCGGCCTCGTTCGCCGCCCTCTCCCTCTTCACGGCCGCCTGCTCCGGCGGCTCCGGCGGGAGCGACGCCCCCGAGGCGAACGAGGAGGGCACGAAGGCCGACCAGGCCTTCGAGCACCGCAAGTGCCTGCGCGAGCAGGGCCTCGACGTGCCCGAGCCCAAGCCGGGCGAGCAGGGCGTCGGGCTGACCATCGGCGGCGACGGCATGTCGAAGGAGAAGATGGAGAAGGCGTTCAAGGCGTGCCAGGGCAAGGACGGCGGCGCCGGCCTCGGCAAGGAGCCGACGCAGGCCGACAAGGACAAGGCCCTGGCGTACGCGAAGTGCATGCGCGAGAACGGGTTCAACATGCCCGATCCGAAGTTCGACGGCGGCGCGCAGGCCGCGATGCCGATACCGAAGGGCGCCGAGAAGCAGAAGTTCGACAAGGCGGCCAAGGCGTGCGAGGGCGTGGGCCGATGAGCAGGCGCAGGCTCGTCGTCGCCCTGGTGGCGATCGTCGCGGTCGCGGGCGGCGGAGCCGCCGTCACCGCGCTGACCGCCCCCGACAAGCCCGAGGTCGAGACCGACTCCAAGGGGCTGCCGAAGGCCACCGCACCCGTCACCCGCGGCGACCTCAGCAACAGCTCCCAGCAGGACGGCACCCTCGGCCACCTCGGCGAACGGAAGATCAACGCGGGCCCGGCCGGGATCCTCACCTGGATCGCGGGCACCGGCTCCGTCGTCGAACGCGACGAGCGGCTGTACGAGGTCGAGGGCAACCCGGTCCGGCTGATGTACGGCGCCGAGCCCATGTACCGGACGCTCAAGACCGGCGACAAGGGCAAGGACGTCCACCAGCTGGAGGAGAACCTCGCCGCCCTCGGGTACACCGGCTTCGACGTCGACGAGGAGTACACGGCGAAGACGGCCGCAGCCGTCAAGCGCTGGCAGAAGTCCCACGAGCTGAAGCAGACCGGCACCGTCGGCCCGGACCGGATCGCCTTCGCCGGCAGCGCGGTACGGGTCAAGGAGGCGGGCGCCGCACCCGGCGACCGGGTCACGCCGGGCGGTCCGGTGCTCACCGTGACCGGCTCCGAGCGTGTCGTGAGCTTTGAACTCCCGGTCTCCGACGCCGCGTTGGCGAAGGCCGGCACCCGGGTGAAGGTCCTGCTGCCGGACGGTACGGAGCTGCCGGGCAAGGTGTCGTCGGTCGGGAAGACCGCGAAGACCGGCGACGACCCGCAGGACCGGACCCCGAAGATCCCCGTCACCGTCTCCTTCGACGACCCGGAGAAGGTCAAGGGCGTCGACCAGTCCCCGGTCACCGTCGACCTCACCGGCGAGACACGCCAGGACGTCCTGTCCGTACCCGTCAACGCGCTGCTCGCCCTGCCCGGCGGCGGCTTCGGTGTCCAGGTCGTCGAGAACGGGACGGCCCGGGACGTGGAGGTCGAGCTCGGCATGTTCGGGCAGGGCCGGGTCGAGGTCAGCGGCGACGGGCTGCGCGAGGGCATGAAGGTCGGGGTGCCGTCCGCATGACCACGGTCGTACGACTCTCCGGAGTCACCAAGGAGTACGCGGGCGGCGTCCGGGCCCTCGACGGCGTCGATCTCACCGTCGCCGAGGGAGAGTTGCTCGGAATCGTCGGGCCGTCCGGCTCCGGCAAGTCGACGCTGCTGCACATCGTCGGCACCCTGGACCGGCCCAGCGCCGGAACGGTCGAGATCGCCGGCCACGACGTGGCCTCGCTGACGGACCGCAGACTGTCGGCGCTGCGGGCGCGCCGCATCGGGTTCGTCTTCCAGGCGTTCCATCTGGTGCCGGGTGTGGGCGCGTTGGAGAACGTGGCCGAGGGGCTGCTGTACTCCGGGCTGCCCCGGGCCCGGCGCCGGAAGATGGCCGCCGACGCGCTGGCCCGGGTGGGGCTCGCCGACCGGATGAAGCACCGGCCGCACGAGCTGTCCGGCGGACAGAAACAGCGGGTCGCCATCGCCCGCGCGGTTGTCGGCGAACCGGCCCTGCTGCTCGCCGACGAGCCGACGGGCGCGCTGGACTCGGCGTCGGGCGAGGCGGTGATGGAGCTCCTGCACGACCTGAACGCGGAGGGCGCGACGATCGCGGTGATCACCCACGACGGCGAGATCGCGGGACGGCTGCCGCGGCAGGTACGGGTGCGGGACGGGCGTGTGGTGGGGGACACGGGGGGCGGGGGTGCGGCTGCGGCGGGCGGCTTCGGGGGTGTCGCGCACGGCACCGGTAGTGAGGCGCGGGGCTCCGGGGGTGCGGCGCCGGACTCCGGGGGTGCGTGGGTGGGTGCGGACGCCGCACCACCCCGCTCCGGCGACGGAAAGGGCGCGGCCTGATGTCCCGTACGCGTACGAAGCTCTCGGCCGCCCGGCTCGGGCCGCGTGACGTTCTCCATGTCGGATCCGCCGGGCTGCGGAGCCGGCCCGTACGGGTCGTACTGTCCGCGCTGGGGATCGCCATCGGCATCGCCACGATGATCGCGGTCGTGGGCATCTCGGCCTCCAGCCAGGCCCAGTTGCTCCGGCAGCTCGACGCGCTCGGCACGAACATGCTGGTCGCGCAGCCGGGCGAGGGGATGTTCAGCGGGCAGGAGGTCAAGCTGCCCAAGGACGCGGTGGGAATGGTCGGCCGTATCGCGGGGGTCGAGAAGGCCGCAGGGACCGGCGACCTCAAGCGCTCGGTGCGCCGCTCCGAGAAGATCCCGGAGGCCGAGACGGGCGGGATCGCCGTGAAGGCGGCGACGGAGGGACTCCTCGACGTCCTGCGCGGCGGGATGGCGTCCGGCACGTGGCTGAACACCGCCAACGGCCGCTATCCGTCAGTGGTGTTGGGCCATGTCGCGGCCGAACGGCTGGGCATCACCCGGCCTGGGCAGCAGGTGTGGATCGACGACCGGTACTTCACCGTCATCGGCATCCTCGACCCGCTGCCGCTCGCCCCCGAGATCGAGCGCTCGGCGCTGGTGGGCTGGGAGGGCGCGGGGCTGCTGCTGGGCTTCGACGGACATCCGACGACGGTGTACGAGCGGTCCACGGACGCGTCCGTACGGGAGGTCCAGCAGCTCCTCGCCGCGACGATCGACCCGCAGAACCCGCAGAACGTGTCGGTCGGCGATCCGTCGTCGGCGCTCAAGGCGAAGGCGGCGACGGAGGGCGCGTTCTCGACGCTGCTGCTCGGGCTGGGCGGGATCGCCCTGCTGGTGGGCGGTGTCGGTGTCGCCAACACCATGATCATCTCGGTGTTGGAGCGCCGCCACGAGATCGGGCTGCGGCGGTCCTTGGGCGCGACGCGGGGGCAGATCAGGATCCAGTTCGTGACGGAGTCCCTGATGCTGTCCGGCCTCGGCGGCCTGGCGGGCGTGGCGCTGGGCGCGGTGGCGACGGGGGTGTACGCGTCCACGGGTGGGCTGCCGTGGGTGGTGCCGCTGTGGGCGGTGGGCGGCGGCTTCGCGGCGACGCTGGCGATCGGGACGGTGGCGGGCCTGTACCCGGCGGTCCGCGCGTCCCGCCTGTCCCCGACGCTGGCCCTGGCGACGGCGTAGGGGCGGTCCCCACCCCCCCGTGTGGGCAATCGTCCCGCTGAGCTGCGGGTCCCCCGGACGGAGTCTGGGGGAGGGTGGGCACATGGGACGGCGCCCTTGCCGGGCCCAGGCTCCCCGTGCCTGCGCTGCGCACAGGTGCGGCGCCGTCGTCGGGTTGTGCCCACCCGTTCCGCCCCGCGGAACGCCTGCCCACAACGAGGTTGGCGGGTGTGGGTACCGCCCTGCGGAACCGGTGGCCTCAACCCGGCGGGGGTGAGGGCGGGTACTGCCCCCTACTGAAGGCCCGCCCATAACCCGGCGGCAGTCCGGGTAGGCACCGCCCTGGCGGAGCGAGGGCCAACAGCGGAGGTTGAGGGGGCGTACAGGCCGGCCGAACGCCTGCCGGCAACGAGGGAAGTCGTCCTACGGAGTCGGTGGCGTGGACGCCGTCGACAGGTCCAGATACGACGCCACACGGACCGCCACCACCTCCGCGTACACCGCGTCCGGGCGTTCGAAGGACGTGCGGGACGCACCGCGGAGGAAGGTCACCGCGCCCACCGTCCGGCCGCGGCTGCGCAGCGGGAGGCACAGCGCGTGGACCGCGTCCCGCGGCCAGTGGCGTTCCGCCGCCCATTCCTCGGCGCCCTGCGGGCTCACCGCCGGGGCGGACGCGCGGACCGGGCCCGTACGGGACACCGCCTGGAGGACCGGGTGGCCCGCCGGGTACCGCACCGGGATTCCGCCGCCCGCGACCGGGGCGACCGGGCCGGGCTCGCCGCCGGGCGTGGCCGCCACACGGACCAGCCGCCGCTCCCCCGCCGCCACGTCGACGAGCGCGTGGTCGGCGAACCCGGCCAGCGCGAAGTCCAGCAGGACCGTCGCCGCCTCCCCCGGGTCCTCGCACTCGGCCGCCGCCACGCCGGCCCGGTGCAACTGGCTGTACCGGAACCGCAGTCGGCCCGCCTCCTGCTCCGCGAGCCGCTCCTCCGTGACGTCCTGGAACAGCCACCCCACCCCCAGCGGCACCGGCTCCTCCGCGAGCGGTGACGACAGCCGCACGAACCCGCTGCGCCAGCACCGCCGCCGCTCGCCCTCCGCGGTCCGCAGCGTCACCCACACCTCCGCCAGGGCCCGCGGCGCGCCCTCCGCCAGCACGTGCTGGAGCGCGCCCTCCAACTCCTCGACGCCCTGCGCGATCAGCTCGCCGAGCGGCCGGCCGAGGAGCGTGGTGCGGCCCCCGCCCATCGCCCGGGCGGCGTACCCGTTGACGGTGGTGGGCCGCAGGTCCACGTCGACGAGGACGACGCCCCAGGACGCGTCCTCGAAGAGCGCCTCGCTGAGCGCGATCGAGCGCTCCAGGTCTATCTGCGCGTGCACCTCGCTGAACGCGCAGTACACCCCCGCGGGCTTTCCGTCCGCGCCGCGCACCCCGGCCGACTGCGTCCGTACGAGGACCCGCCCGCCGTCCTTCCGAACCAACGCCAACTCGTGCACCAGCCGCCCCGGCGCCTCCATCGCCGCCATCAGCCGCTCCAGCGCCTGGGCCGCGTCGGCCCGCCGCGCGGCCCACCCCTCGAACCCGCGCCGCCCGACGGCCTCCCCGGCGGACCAGCCGAGGATCCGCTCGGCCTCCTTGTTCCAGTGCGTGACGGTCCCGTCGGCGTCGAATGCGCAGAGCGCCGCGTCCATCCCGTCGAGCAGCGCGGCGAGCAGATCGTCACCCGGCACGGACGTGGTCTCACTCCTGGCAGCACTCATCCCGGCACCCCCTGCAGGACGGTGTACGCGCGTGCACCCGCACGCCCCCGATCATTCAACTTGAACGTGACGCAGGACACACCCGGTTCCATGAAATCGTTGCGTCCCGGAAACGAACACGGGGCGAGTGAGGAGCAACGACATCCTGGAGGGCCTGGCCCTCAACCGGGCCCTGCCCGTACCCCTGTTGGCGGATGGCGACGGACGGATCGCGAAGGCGGCGGCCGGGAACCCGGCGCCGCCGGCCACCACGATGGCGAGGCTGATCGACGCCCCGTGAGCGACGGCGTGAGCGGGCGCCCGGCAGGATGGACGCCATGGAGAGCCTCGTACAGCGGTGGAGCCGACGCGTAGGGGTGACGGTCGCCGTCCGGGTGCGGGACGAGTTCGTATACGTCGACGACGTCGACCGCGGCGTTCCGCTGGTCCTGCTCCGGGAGACGGCGCATCCGGAGTTCTGGAGCTTCGCGCTCGGGCGCGGAGGGCGGTACGTGGACGGGTGTCTGCCGTCCGGGGCCTGGACGGGCGCCGCCGAGAAGATTCTCGACCATGCCTGGACGTACCGCGTGACCGCGCCGCCCATGCCCGACCCCCTCTCCTACGCCGGAGTCGTGCCCGCGCTCGTCGAGGCCGTTCCCGAGCTGCGGGAGGATCTAGAGGTCCATGTCTTCAACGAGCACGAAATCCTCCCGCACGTCTTCCTCGACCTCGACGTGACACCTTTCGTGCTCGACGCCTGGGCCCGGGGAGACAGCGAGCTCGTCGGACGGTGCCTGGCGTTCCTGGAGCGGGCGATGACCGCCGAGGACCCTGACACCCGCAGCCTCGTCGGCACGTCCTTCGTCGGACCGGTCCACCCCTGGGATCCCGCCGTGGCCGATTTCCTCGCGATCTGGCCGCCCGCACTGGCCCGGCAGGCCCGCCGCGAAATCGGAGAATAAATGGCTTGAGGCTTCGCGGAAGGGTTCCTAAGGTGTGGAGCACACGCGAAAGGAGGTGATCCGAGAACATGATTTCTTTTCGGATTCGTGAGGTGACTGCGGGCTAACGGCCTGCCGTCGCACTCTGTGCACCTCGGCAGGCCACCTGCCGAAACCCAAGCAGTCACCCGACCCGTGGGCCGCCGGTAAGTCCGGCCGGCTCTCGTCCGAACTCGAGCGGACGGGACCAAGGCCCACGGGTCGTCTGCGTTCTCCTCCGTGTCAGCCCTCGCCCGGCTCCAGGGCTCGCGTGCGCAGCGCGAGCAGTGCCTCGAAGCGGAAGCGGGGGTCGTTCAGCCGGTCGCCGAAGAGGGCGTCGAGCCGGCGCAGTCGCCGGCGTGCCGTCTGGGGATGGATGCCGAGCGACTGGGCCACCTCCGGCGCCGTACGCCCCCAGGACGTGAGCAGCGCGTCGAGGGTCTCGGCCAGCCGGGCCGCGCGGCCGTCGGGCAGTCCCTCGAAGGCGTCCAGGACGCGGCCTCGCCGGGACCGAGTCCGCGCAGGGGGCCCTGGCGGCCGAGGCCCCGGCGGCCGAGGCCGCGGCGGCCGCCGACCCCGTGGGGCCGCCCCAGGACGGCTTCTTCGCCGCCCTCGGGTACGCCCTGCTCCATCCGACGGCCGTCCCCACCGGCGCGAACGACTGGGGCTGCCGCCCGAGCGCCGCGCATCCGCGCCCGGTCGTCCTCGTCCACGGGACCTTCGAGAACCGGTACGCCAACTGGGCGGGCCTGGCGCCGAAGCTGAAGGCCGAGGGGTACTGCGTCTTCGCGCTCAACTACGGCGGGGGCTCGGGTCCGGTGATGGGCACCGGTGACACCCCCACGTCGGCCGGGCGGCTGGCGGAGTTCGTCGACCAGGTGAGGGCCGCGACCGGCGCCGCCAAGGTCGACCTCGTGGGCCATTCGCAGGGCGGTGTGATGCCGCGGTACTACATCAAGCATCTCGGCGGCGAGGTGGAGGTCGGCCGCCTGGTGGCCCTGTCCCCCACCAACCACGGCACGTCGCTGTGGGGTCTGGGCCTGCTCTCCCGCGCTTTCCCCGGCGGTGAGACCCTCCTCGGCCGTTCCTGTGCCGCGTGCGGTCAGCAGGTCACCGGCTCCGACTTCCTCGAGGAGCTCAACACCGGCGGCGAGACCCACCCGGACGTCTCCTACACGGTGATCGCCACCCGGTACGACGAGGTGGTCACGCCCCACACCTCGTCCTTCCTGGCGGCGGCGCCGAATGTCGTCAACCAGCGGGTCCAGGACTTCTGTCCGACGGCGTTCACCGAGCATCTCGGCATCAACTACGACGACGTCTCCGGCCGGATGGTCCTCAACGCCCTCGATCCGGCCCACGCCCAGCGCCCCGCCTGCTGAGAGCGAGGGAGGGGGCCAGGTTCTAGGCCAGCGAGAGCCTGCCCGTTCGCTGGGACCTGGCCTCCCCCACCCGCAGGATCACCGCGGCCGCGCCGAGCAGGAGGGCGCTGAGGGCGGCCAGGCCGAGGAGTGTGGGGGCGAGCTCCGTCAGGGTGCGGTGTTCGAGGAGGGCTCCGCGGACCGCGATCAGGCTGCCGGTGAGCGGGAAGACCGCGCCGACGATCTGGATCGCCGCGGGCAGGGCGAAGTGGGGGAGGCGGACGCCCGAGACGAACCAGAGGGGCTCGTCGAGGATCGTGTACAGGAACGCCGAGTCGCGGGAGAAGACCAGCAGGCTGTTGAGGAACGCTCCCCAGGCGACCGCCGGGATCAGCAGGGCGAGGAGGACGACGCCGTACATCCACCAGGCCGAGACCGACAGCGTGCCGAAGCCGGTGAGGGCGGCGACCGTGAAGCAGGTGAGCAGCCAGGCGTTCTGGAGCAGGGCTCCCGCGCCGTTGGCGAGCATGAGGGTGAGGCGGCCGGCCGGGGAGAGGAAGAGGAGTTCCAGGGTGCCGGTGGCGCGCTCGAAGGAGAGGTGCCAGGCGCTCTGGACGAGGGAGAAGAAGAAGGCGTAGGCGAGGGTGCCGGTGGCCAGGAAGGCGAGGAGCCGGTCGGGGTCGGCGGCGAGCGGCCAGTTCGCGGCGGCCGGCGAGGCCGTGGCGACGGGGCGCAGCGTGTAGTAGGTGGTGGCGAGTTGGAGGACGGGCCAGACGAGCATCGAGAAGACGACGAGGGGCTGGCCGAAGAGGCGCCGGTGCTGTTTCAGGGCCTCCGCCGCGAAGACCCGGACGGCGTGGTTCATACGAGGGCCTCCTCGCCGGTCTCGGCGAGCGCCAGGATCGCGTCCTCCAGGCTGGCCTCGGCGATCTCGAGCCCGCCGATCGAGCCGCCCGCCCCGACGATCGCGGCGGTCAGCGGTCCGGCCATGTCGTCCGGGTGGCGCAGAGTGATCAACTCGGCTCCGGAGGGGAGGAGTTCGGAGCCGGCGCCGAGGCGTGCGGCCACCGCGGCCGTCGCTTCGCTCGGGTTGGTGACCGTCAGGCGGATCGTGCGGTGGCTGCCGGTGGCCGCCTTCAGTTCCGCCGGGCTGCCTTCCGCGAGGTGGCGGCCGGCGGAAATCACGTACACGTGGCCGCAGAGTTCCTCGACCTCGGCGAGGTAGTGGGAGGTCAGCAGGACGCCCGTACCCTCCTCGGCGAGCCGGGCCACGACGCGGCGCAGGTCGCGGGCGATGGGGGCGTCCAGGCCGAGGGTGGGCTCGTCGAGCAGGAGGTAGGCGGGCCGGTTGATCAGCCCGCGGGCGATGGCGAGGCGCTGGGTCATGCCGCGCGAGTACCGCTCGACCATGGTGTCCGCGGCGTCCGACAGGCCGACCATGCCGAGCAACTCGTCGATGCGGGTGCGCAGTTCGCGCTTCGGGACGTCGTAGAGCTGACCGAAGTACCAGAGGTTCTCCCGGCCGGTCATCCGGGTGTAGACCATGCGCTCGCCGCCCGCGATGAGGTTGATGCGGCGGCGTACGGCGCGGGCGTCGGCGACGGTGTCGAGCCCGTCGACCGTGACCGCACCGGAGGTCGGGCGCAGCAGGGTGGCGAGGATCTTGATGGTGGTGGTCTTGCCGGCGCCGTTGAGGCCGAGGAGTCCGGTGATGCGGCCGGGCGGGATGTCGAGGTCGAGGCCGTCGACGGCCTTCTTGAGGCTGCGGGGGCCGAAGATCCCCTTGTCGCGTACGGGGAAGTCCTTGCGCAGCGCGCGCACCTGAATGCCCGTCATCTCAGTACGTCCTTTCTACGGCGCGGGCCTCGGCCCGCGGCAGGTACTTCAGGCCCAGGAGCAGGTAGACGCCGCTGAGCAGCGCGCAGACGGCCAGTCTCGGCAGGAGGTCGGGCAGCGACTGTCCGCCGGTGGTCGCCGCGTGCAGGACGTCCGTCGCCGCGGTGGTGGGGAGCAGTTCGGCGAGCCACTGGACGGGTTCGGGCAGGTAGGCGCGGGGGAAGGTGAAGCCGCCGACCAGGCCGAGGACGATGAAGACGGTGTTCTGGGAGATGTGCGCCTCGCCGGCGGCGATCATGAGGCCGCCGAGTCCGACGGAGAGTGCGAAGACGGCGCCGATCAGCGCGAGGCCGCCGAGGAGCAGCCCGGTCGCGGAGGCCACCGGGACGGAGATGCCGAGCAGGGCGACGACGACGCCGAGGGTGAGGAACTCGACGAGGCTGCTGAGGACGGCGAAGGCGGTGAAGCCGGCGAGGTACGGGAGGCGGCCGGCGGGTGCGATGAGGAGAGCGCCGAGGGTGCCCTGCCGCTGTTCGGTGATGAGGGCCTTCGCGGACCAGAGGATGAGCCGGACGGTGAACTGGAAGGCGGTCGCGCCGACGACGACGTAGGCGAGGTAGGCGGTGGTGCCGCTGCCTTCGGTGAAGTCGTCGGCGACGGCTGCGCCGCCGATGGCGTGGTAGCCGAAGTACGCGAGCGAGATGGCGAGCGCGGCCGGCAGGACCGTGCCGACGGCGTAGGTCCATGGATAGGCGCGGCGGGTCATCTGCCAGGTGCGCCAGGCGGTTGCCCGGGCTATGGGCATGCGGGCGTTCCCCTCCCCCGTGGATCGATCAGTGGGTTTCTTTTCGAAACTTACAGTGAGTTTCTATCGGGAACTCACTCGATGGCGCAAGATGGAGCGGTCGACCGACCGAGGAGGAGACCATGGCCCGAGCCGTGCCCGAGCGCGACGCCGCCTGCGCGATCGCCCAGGCCGCCGCCGTCGTCGGCGACTGGTGGAGCCTGCTGCTCGTACGGGAGGCCGCCCGCGGCCGGTACCGGTTCGACGAGCTCCAGAGCGAGCTGGGCATCTCCCGGAAGGTGCTCGCCGAGCGGCTGAACCACCTGGTCGACAGCGGCGTGCTCGACAAGGTGCCCTACCAGGAGGCGCCGGTGCGGCACGAGTACCGGCTCAGCGCCACCGGCCGGGCCCTGCTCCCCGTCCTGGTCTCCCTGCAGGACTGGGCCGACCGCTGGCTCCTCGGCGACGGCACCCTCACGGCCTCCGCCGACGAGCACAGCGCCGAGGCCCACCGCGTCCACGAACTCCCCGGCACCCGGCTCTCCCGCCTCACGCTGCCGGCGCACACCGGCGGAGAGCGGGACCCGGTGGACCCGGAAGCCGCCGCCACCGTCCTCTTCTGCTACCCCGCGACCGGGCGGCCGAGCCCGCTGCCCGAGGGCTGGAACGACATCCCCGGCACGGTCGGCTGCACGCTGGAGAACCGGCTGTTCCGGGACGCGTACGGTGAGTTCACGGCGGCCGGCGTCGCCGTCCACGGGGTCTCGACCCAGCGCCCCGACGAGCAGCGGGCCTTCGCCGCCGCCGAGGAGATCCCCTTCCCGCTGCTGTCCGACATGGACGCCCGGCTCTCGGCGGCGCTCCGGCTGCCGACCTTCCGCGCCGGACAGGCGCTGCGGCTCAAGCGGGCGGTCCTGGTCGTGGACCGGGAGCGGACCGTACGCCACGCGCAGTTCCCGGTCACGGACATCCCGCACGCCGTCGGGACGGCGCTCACGGAGGCGGCGAAGGTGTCAGGGTGAGAGGCGCTCCACGCGCCAGTCGTCGCCGGCCCCCACCCGCACGTACCGCAGCCGGTCGTGCAGCCGGTTCTCGTGGCCCTGCCAGAACTCCACCGTCTCCGGTACGACCCGGAAGCCGCCCCACTCCGGCGGCACCGGCACCTGCTCGTCGTCCGGGTAGCGCGCGGTCAACTCCTCGTACCGGGTGAGGAGTTCCTCGCGGGACTCGATCACCGAGGACTGGTGGCTGGCCCATGCGCCCAGCTGTGAGCCGTGCGGGCGGGTGCGGAAGTAGGCGACGGTCTCGTCGCGGCCCGTGCGCACCGCCCGGCCCGTGACGATGACCTGGCGGGCCAGCGGATGCCAGGGGAAGAGCAGCGAGATGTACGGATTGGCCGCCAGCTCGGTGCCCTTGCGGGAGCTGTAGTTCGTGTAGAAGACGAAACCGGCCTCGTCGTAGTGCTTGAGCAGCACCGTGCGGGAGGACGGGCGGCCGTCGGGTGTGGCGGTCGAGACGACCATCGCGTTCGGCTCATGGATCGCCGGGTTGGTGGCGGTCTCCTTGAACCAGCGCGTGAACTGTTCGATCGGTTCGGGGGCGAGGTCGGCCACAGTGAGCTCCGTGGTGCGGTACTGCTCGCGCATGTCGGCGGGATCGAGAGCGTCAGTCACAGAGGCCATCCTGCCGCAGAGACGCAGTTTGCCCGGCACGGCGGCCCGCTAACCCTTCCTTGCCGAATCGGCGGAGTGTGCCGGATGTCACGCTTCCCCGCATCATCGGAACCGTACAGACTCTTGGGCTGGATGACTGTTGATTCCCGACCAACACCCCGGATGATTGATCATCGATAGAGGAGCCGCCTGATGTCCGACTTCGTACCCGGACTCGAGGGAGTCGTCGCGTTCGAAACGGAGATCGCCGAACCGGACAAGGAGGGCGGCGCTCTTCGGTACCGCGGCGTCGACATCGAGGATCTGGTCGGTCACGTCTCGTTCGGCAATGTCTGGGGTCTGCTGGTCGACGGCGCCTTCGACCCCGGCCTGCCGCCGGCCGAGCCCTTCCCGATCCCGGTGCACTCCGGCGACATCCGCGTCGACGTCCAGTCCGCGCTCGCCATGCTCGCCCCGGTGTGGGGCCTCAAGCCGCTTCTCGACATCGATGCCGAGCAGGCCCGCGAGGACCTCGCCCGGGCCGCCGTCATGGCGCTGTCGTACGTCGCCCAGTCGGCGCGCGGCCAGGGTCTGCCGATGGTGCCGCAGAGCGAGATCGACAAGGCCCAGTCGGTCGTCGAGCGGTTCATGATCCGCTGGCGCGGCGAGCCGGACCCGAAGCACGTCAAGGCCGTCGACGCGTACTGGACCTCGGCCGCCGAGCACGGCATGAACGCCTCCACGTTCACCGCGCGCGTCATCGCCTCCACCGGCGCCGACGTGGCCGCCGCCCTGTCCGGCGCCGTCGGCGCCATGTCCGGCCCGCTGCACGGCGGCGCCCCGTCCCGCGTCCTCGGCATGATCGAGGAGATCGAGCGGACCGGCGACGCGAAGGCGTACGTGCGGCAGGCCCTCGACCGCGGCGAGCGGCTGATGGGCTTCGGCCACCGCGTCTACCGCGCCGAGGACCCGCGCGCCCGCGTCCTGCGCCGTACGGCCAAGGAGCTCGCCGCGCCGCGCTTCGAGGTCGCCGAGGCGCTGGAGAAGGCCGCCCTGGAGGAGCTGCACAACCGCCGGCCCGACCGCGTCCTCGCGACGAACGTCGAGTTCTGGGCGGCGATCGTGCTCGACTTCGCCGAGGTCCCGGCGCACATGTTCACGTCGATGTTCAGCTGCGCCCGTACGGCCGGCTGGTCTGCGCACATCCTGGAGCAGAAGCGCACTGGACGCCTGGTGCGGCCGTCGGCGCGGTACATCGGCCCCGGCCGGCGCGACCCGCAGGAGATCGCGGGCTACGCCGACCTGGCGGCGTTCGCGGGCTGAGCCCGCAGGCACAGGTATCCCGGGGCGAGCCCGCACAGCCCGCCCCGGCCGAGCCCGGCACCGCGACCGCGGGGCCGGGCCGAGCCATGTCAGGGGCCGCCCGGCACCGCGACCCCGGGCCCAGCCATGCCGGAGACCGCCCAGCACCGTGACCCCGGGCCGGACCATGCCAGAGACCGCCCAGCACCGCGACCCCGGGCCGGACCACGCCAGAGACCGCCCAGCACCGCGACCGCGGGCCGGACCTGGTCGTGCGGGGTCCGGCCGACCGCCGGGGCAGGTCGTGTCAGGCGCCCCCGGGGGCCCGGTCAGGCGGTGGTGAGCTGGCGCTCCTCCGCGAGCAGCAGGTCCGCGTGATGGCGGGCCGCCGCCAGCGGGTGGGCGCGCAGCTTGCCCTTCAGCTCGTTGCGGCCGTACTCGGCGAACAGCGGGTTCGCCGGATCGGTCGTGATCCCGGGCGCCGTCGAGGCGTACGGGAACGACAGCGGGGCGATCCGCGCGTCGAGCCGCGGGTTGTAGAAGAACGGGACGGAGTAGCGCTCCGTCGCCGCGGGCGGGGAGACCACCCGGTGGTTGGTGGCGATCAGATAGCCGTTGGTCGCCACTTCGAGGAGCTCGCCCAGGTTGACGACGAACGCGCCGGGCAGCGGCGGTACGTCATGGAAGGCGCCGTCCTCGCGCTCGACCTGGAGGCCGCCGACGTGGTCCTGCAGGAGCAGGGTCAGGAAGCCGTAGTCCTTGTGCGCGCCGACGCCCTGGTCGGCGCCGTCGCCGGCGCTTCCCGGGTAGCGCACCAGCTTGAGGTGCGGGTGGGCCCGGTCGCCGAAGACGTCGTCGTAGAAGCCGGCGGGCGCGCCGATCGAGGCGAGCAGCTCGTGCAGCAGCCGCTCCGCGACCCCGCTGAGGCGCTCGACCCAGTTCAGGGCGGCCGACCGCAGCTCGGGGAGGGCGGCGGGCCACTGGTTCGGGCCCTGGAGCCACCAGTACGGAGCCTCGCCGGGGCCCGGGACGCGCGCGGGGCGCTCGGCGCCGATGTCGAGCTGGTCGCGCCAGTCGCGGGAGCCGCCGGTGCGCTCGTCACCGATGCGGGTGTAGCCGCGGAAGTGCGGCGAGTTGGTGGTGTCGAGGGCGATCCGGTCGGCCTCCGGCAGCGCGAAGAAGGCCCGCATGGCGGAGGTGAGCGCCCGGGTCTCGGCCTCGGTCACACCGTGCCCGACCAGCTGGAAGAAGCCGACGTCGTGGGCGGCGCTGTGGAGCTGCGCATGGAGCAGTCGCCGGGCCTGGGGGCCGCGGTCGGCGGCGGCGAGGTCGACGATGGGGAGCTGGGAGCTGTACGAGGTGTGCGTCATGGTGTGCGTCCGCGGGGTGTACGGGGCCCGGGCGCGCCGCCAGGGGTGGGGCGGGGGGCGCGGGTGCCTGAAGTGGATCTGGGGGCTTCGAGGTCAGGCGGAGCGCCGACAGCCCATGCTCGTGACGCGGACGAAGTCCACGTGGCGGCGGCGTACGAGCGAAAGCATGGGACCAGGGTACTGCGGGGCGGGCGAGACGTATGTGGCGCGGGTCACGCCCCCGGGCGACCATGGTGTTCGGGACCGGTCCGGGGGCCAGGTGTACTGGGAGGCACCCGTGGCAGACACCCGTACAACCGACGTACTGATCGTGGGCGCCGGCCCCGTGGGGCTGAGCGCGGCCGCCGAACTACGCCGCCGCGGGGTGCGCTGCCGGCTCGTCGACCGGCTGCCGGCCCGGCTGCCGTACGCCAAGGCGGTCGGCATCCAGCCGCGCACCCTGGAGATCTGGGACCGGATGGGGCTGGCCCGCTCCGTCCTGGAGGCCGCCGTCCCGCTGCGCGGCCAGTTGATCCACGTCAACGGCCGGGAGGTCGCGAGGATCGAGCTCGCACTGCCCCCCGAGGTGCCGTACGGATTCGCCGCGCTGCCGCAGTACGAGACCGAGCGCCTCCTGGAGGAGTACGTCGCGGGCCTGGACACCACCGTCGAACGCGGCACCGAGCTGCTGTCGTTCGCCCAGGACGAGGACGGGGTGACCGCCCGGCTGCGGACCGCCTCCGGCGAGGACGAGGAGCTGCGCACCCGCTATCTGATCGGCTGCGACGGCGCGCACAGCACCGTCCGCAAGGGCCTCGGCCTCGGCTTCGAGGGCGGGGCCTTCCCCGAGGAGTACATGCTGGGCGACGTCGAGGCCGACTGGGACCTGCCGTACGGCTACGGCCTGCGGTCCCTGCACCATGCCGAGGACGGCTCGACCGACGACGCGCTGGTGTGCATCCCGCTGCCCGGCACGGGCCGCTACCGCATGTCGATGATGGTTCCGCCGGAGCTCTCCGCGCAGGGGCGTGACGCGAGCGGCGACGGCGTGGCGCACGGTCTGGAGGGCAGCCGGGCGCCGGAGCTGTCCCACATCCAGGCCGTGGTCGACCGGCTGGCCCCCACGCCCACCCGCGTCTCCGCGCTGCGCTGGTCCTCCGTCTTCCGCATCAGCCACCGGATCGTCGACCGCTACGGCGAGGGCCGGGTCTTCGTCGCCGGCGACGCCGCCCACATCCACCCGCCCACCGGCGCGCAGGGCATGAACACCGGCATCCAGGACGCCTGCAACCTGGCCTGGAAGCTCGCCCTCGTCCTCGACGGGGAGGCCGGGCCGGCCCTGCTCTCCAGTTATGACGCCGAGCGCCGCCCGGTCGGCGAGGAGGTGGTGGGCCGGACCGTCCGGCACGCGAGGCAGGGGATGGAGACCGACCCCGAGGACCCGAGCACCCTGATGCTCCGGGAGGCCCAACTGCTCGTCGCCTACCGGGACGGCCCGCTCGCCGGCAGTGCGTACGGGCCGGTCGACGCGCCCCAGCCCGGCGACCGGGCCCCCGACTGCGGCGGCCTGACCGTCCCCGTCGCCGCATACCCGCTGCGTCTGCTCGACGTCCTGCGCGGCCGCACCGGGCACGTGCTGCTGCTGTACGCGACCGCCTCCGCCGACCTCGCCAGGGCCGCCGAGGCGGGCGCGGTGGTCGCCGCCGCGGTCGGCGGGCGGAAGGCGCCCGGCGCGGAGCCGGTGGCCCTCGCCGGACTCGCCGGATCCGGACCCGACGGGCAGGGGCCCGAGAGCAGCCTGCAGACGGTCGCGGTGCTCGCCCGCGAGGCGGCCTCGGCCGCCGGTACCGGGAGCGTCCCCGGGTACGTCGACGCGGCGGGCGAGTTCGCCCGGATCTACCGCCCCGACGGGCCGACCGGGTTCCTGGTGCGCCCGGACGGGCAGCTCGGCGCCCGTTTCCCCCTCGCCGGCACCGCGGCCGCGCTGACCGGCTACCTCGCCGCGCTGTCCGTACCGGCCTGAGCACGGCGGGCCTCGGGGCTCAGCCCAGTGCGTCGTCCAGGAGCTTCGACCACTGGGCCACGATCCGTTCGCGGCGCGCCTTGTCGTCGGTCAGGAGGGTGGCGAGGCCCAGGCCGCGGGCCATGTCGAGGAGGCCCTGCACCGTCTCCCGTACGCCCGGGACGGACTCGTCCGCGGCCAGGAGGGAGACCGCCATGCGGTGGGACTCGCGGCCGACCCTGGCCTCCAGCTCGGTGACCCGGGCGTGGAGCTGGGGCTCGTGGGCCGCGGCCACCCAGAGGTGGAGGGCGGCGCGGAAGAGCGGTCCGGTGAAGAGGTCGACCAGGGCACCGACGGCTTCGCGGCGGTCGCGCGCCGGGAGGGTGCGCAGGGCGTGGGAGCGTTCCTCGGCGACGTACTCGACGGCCGCCGTGAACAGGTCCTCCCGGGTGGGGAAGTGGTGCTGCGCGGCGCCGCGCGAGACCCCGGCGCGCTCGGCCACCACGGAGACGGTGGAGCCCGCCCAGCCGTGTTCGGCCAGGCAGGACACCGCCGCCTCCAGGAGCCGCTGCCGGGTGGCGCGGCTCCTGTCCTGCTTCGGGCCGGTCAGAGCCGCCATTCAGGGTCCCGTCGTTCGAGGAAGGCCGTCATCCCTTCGCGCGCCTCGGCGGAGGCGAAGAGCGAGGCCGACCTCTGGACCAGGTCCTCCGCGTCGCGCTCGAAGGTCTCCAGGACTCTAGCCGTGACCAGGCGCTTCGACTCTGCCAGCCCCTGCGGGGACCCCTTGCGCAGCCCGTCGAGGATCGCGTCCAGGTCGTCGTCGGTGGCGGTCACCAGACCCATCCGTACGGCGTCCGCCGTGCCGAACCGCTCCCCCGTCAGGTAGTACCGCTCCGCCGCCCGCTGCTCCAGCTTGGGCAGCAGCGTCAGCGAGATGACGGCGGGCGCGACCCCGATCCGTACCTCCGTCAGCGCGAAGTCCGAGCCCTCGGAGGCGACCACGATGTCGCATGCCCCGAGCAGCCCCAGGCCGCCCGCGCGCACATGGCCGCGCACCACGCCCACCACCGGCTTCGGCAGCTCGACGATCTGCCGGAGCAGGTCGACGAAGGCGTACGGACTCGGCGGGGCCTTCAGGTCGGCGCCCGCGCTGAACGTCGAGCCGGTGTGCGTGAGGACCACCGCGCGTACGGCCGGGTCCTCGCCGCACTCGGTGAGCGCCTCCGCCAACTCGGCCACCAGGGCGGCCGAGAGGGCGTTGCGGTTCTCCGGACAGTCCAGCGTCAGGGTGGCGATGCCACGGTCGAGCTTCACTCGCGGTCCCTCAGTTCGCGGCGCAGGATCTTCCCCGACGCGGCGCGCGGCACCCCGTCGACGAACTCCACACGCCTGATCTTCTTGTACGGGGCGACCTTGCCTGCCACGTACGCCATGACGTCCTCGCCGTTCAGGTCGGCCGCGCTCGCCTGTCGGACGACGAACGCCTTGGGTATCTCGGCGCCGTCCTCGTCGTTCACGCCGATGACGGCCGCGTCGGCGATCCCCTCGTGGGTGAGCAGCAGGGCCTCCAGCTCGGCCGGGGCGACCTGGAAGCCCTTGTACTTGATGAGTTCCTTGACCCGGTCGACGACGAAGAGCCAGCCGTTCTCGTCGACCCGGCCGATGTCGCCGGTGTGCACCCAGCCGTCGGCGTCGATCATGTCGGCGGTGGCGTCGGGGCGGCCCAGGTAGCCCTTCATGACCTGCGGGCCCCGGATGGCGACCTCGCCTTCCGTACCCGGCTCGGTGTCCTTCGTCGGGTCGTCGAGGGACAGGATCCGCATCTCGGTGGAGGGGAGCAGCTTGCCGACGGCGCCGGGCGGAGGGTTCACGGCGTCGAGGGGGACGACGTGCGTGCCGGGGGACAGCTCCGTCATGCCGTACGCCTGGCGGACCGGCGGCAGCTTCAGCCGGGCCGAGCACGCCTCGGCGAGGGAGGCGTCGAGCGGGGCGGCGGCACTGACGATGTACTCCAGGGAGGAAAGGTCGTAGTCGGCGACGGCCGGGTGCTTGGCGAGCGCGAGGACGATCGGCGGGGCCACGTACAGGCCGTTGATGCGGTGGTCCTGGATGGCGGCGAGGAACTGGTCGAGTTCGAAGCGGGGCAGGACGACGACGGTCGCGCCCTGGCGCAGCGGGGCGTTCATCAGGGCGGTCAGCCCGTAGATGTGGAAGAAGGGGAGGACGGCGAGGATGCGGTCGCCCGGGCCCATGGGGATGAAGGGTTCGAGCTGGGCGAGGTTGGTGGCGATCGAGGTGTGGGTGAGCATCACGCCCTTGGGGACCCCGGTGGTGCCGGAGGAGTACGGCAGGGCGGCGATGTCCTCGTCCGGGTCGAACTCCAGGGCGGGCTCGGGGGCGGTGGTGGCGAGCATCGACTGGAGTGAGCGGATGCCCTCCCCCTCGGGCGCCTGGTCGCAGACGAAGATCTCCTCGATCCCGCCCGCGAGTTCGGCGGCCCGCCGGGCCGGTTCCAGGAGCGGGGAGACGGTGACGATCCAGCGGGCGGAGGAGTCGCGGAGCTGCTTGGCGAACTCCTCCGCCGTGGAGAGCGGATGGACGGTGGTGACGGACGCGCCGGCCCGGGTGGCGGCGTAGAACGCGATGGGGAACAGCACGGTGTTGGGGCTGTGCAGGGCGAGCACGTCCCCCTTGCGGACCCCTGCCTCGGCGAGCCCTGCGGCGACCTGCCGGTGGAAGGCGTCGACCTGGGCGTAGGTGAGGGTGAGCCCACCGGCCCCGTCGACGAGCGCGGGGGCGTCCCCGAACTCCGCGGCCCGGCCGAGGACGGCCTCGTGGATGGGGAGGGAAACGGTGGAGACGGCCTCGTACTCACTGTGGAACACCATGCAGGCCCCCTGGAGAGGTGGAAGGTGGTCGCCAGGATCGCGTGTCTCGGTACGACTTGGGGAGACCTTGTCAGCACTCCAGGGAAACAATCAAGCGTGCCTGCATGATTCGAGAGCGATGACCGCCGTGTACAAAGTGTCGAGGGCCGCACACAGAATGATCACAACCGGTTAGCCTGCGCGCATGGTCTTCAAACGTTTGCTGGGCAAGGGCGGCGTACCGCTCGAGATCGACACCCTCGTGGAGTCCGAACCGGCGCTGCCGGGAGGACTTCTGACCGGTGAAGTGGTGCTGCGCGCCCCTGAACGCAGGGTCGAGGTGAAGTCGATAAGTCTGAGGCTCGTCACCGACGCACCGGTGGCCCACAAGGGCGACGGCGACGGGGAGAGCGGCGACTCGTTCGACTACCCCAGCGTGAGCGGCTACTTCGCCCTGGAGAAGGGCGAGGAGAGGCGGGTCCGCATCCGCCACCGGCTCAAGTGGGAGACTCCGCTGACCGAGGTCAAGGGAGAGAAGCTGGGGGTCCACCTGGGCCTGCACACCGAGGTCGAGGCCGAGGGGATCAAGGCCCGGACGGACGACGACCTCGTGCACATCAGCGCGTTGCCCCTGCACGAGACGGTCCTCGACTCCTTCGCCGCCGAGGGCTACGTGTGCAAGGGATCCCGGATCGTCACCGCCAACATCCCCCGCACCGAGTACCACGTCTACCGGCGACAGAGCCTCCTTCTCGTCGATCGGTCGCCCGGGCACGAGCGCCCGCGCGAGCTGGAGTTGAACTTCCACACCAACGCCGTCGGCTGCGAGATCTTCCTCCGCAAGGCCGCCGTTCACGAGGAGTACTGGAAGAGCAAGCCGCCCGCCCTGCGCTTCGTCGCCGCCCATCACGAGGTCGGACGGGTGGACTTCGGAGCGGAGATCCGGCGCTGGATCGGCGAAGTCGCCCTCCTGGGCGACAGTCACGCCGCCGACGAGGACTGACCCACCGCCGTCCCGTTCCCTCCCCGGGTCTTCCGGAGGGAACGGGACCGAAGTGCCGGAACTACCCTCGTCTCAGTACGACTTGGGCAGCCCCAGCGTGTGCACCGACACGTAGTTGAGGATCATCTCCCGGCTGACGGGGGCGATCCGCGCCACGCGGGACGCGGCGATCAGACGGGCGAGGCCGAACTCGCGGGTGAGGCCGTTGCCGCCGAGCGTGTGGACAGCCTGATCGACGGCCTTCACACAGGCCTCGGCCGCCGCGTACTTCGCCATGTTGGCGGCCTCGCCCGCCCCGATGTCGTCGCCCGCGTCGTAGAGGTGCGCGGCCTTGGCCATCATCAGGCGGGCCAGCTCCAGCTCGATGTGGGCCTGGGCCAGGGGGTGGGCGATGGCCTGGTGGGCGCCGATCGGGGTCTTCCAGACCTGGCGCTCCTTCGCGTACTTCACGGCCTGCGCGAGGGCGTACCGCCCCATGCCGATCGCGAACGCGGCCGTCATGATCCGCTCCGGGTTGAGCCCCGCGAAGAGCTGGAGCAGGCCCGCGTCCTCGTCGCCGACGAGCGCGTCGGCCGGCAGGTGCACATCGTCGATGGTCAGCTCGAACTGCTTCTCGTTCGCGTCGAGTTCCATCTCGATGTGCCGGCGCTGGAAGCCGGGGGCGTCGCGCGGGACGATGAAGAGACAGGGCTTGAGCGTGCCCGTGCGGGCGTCCGACGTACGGCCCACGATCAGGGTCGCGTCGGCGATGTCGACGCCCGACACGAACACCTTGCGGCCGTTGAGGACCCAGCCCTCCTCCGTACGGGTCGCGGTGGTCGTGATGCGGTGCGAGTTCGAGCCCGCGTCGGGCTCGGTGATACCGAACGCCATCGTGCGCGAGCCGTCCGCCAGACCCGGCAGCCAGGACCGCTTCTGCTCCTCCGTACCGAAACGGGCGATGACCGTGCCGCAGATCGCGGGCGAGACCACCATCATCAGGAGCGGTGCGCCGGCGGCCCCCGCCTCCTCCAGGACGATCGACAGCTCGGCCATGCCGCCGCCTCCGCCGCCGTACTCCTCCGGCAGGTTCACCCCGAGGTAGCCGAGCTTGCCCGCCTCGGCCCACAGGGTGGCCCGGTCGAAGCCGGGGCCGTGGCGGTGGCCGAGCGCGGAGACGGCGGCACGGAGCGCGGTGAGCTCTTCGCTTTCGATCATGGTGCTCATACGGTCTGGTCCTCCTGTGCATCGGTCTGTACGACGGCGAGCAGGGCGCCGACCTCGACCTGGCGGCCGGGGACGGCGTGGAGCGCGGTGAGCGTGCCGGAGGCGGGGGCGATGACGCGGTGCTCCATCTTCATGGCCTCCAGCCAGAGGAGCGGCTGCCCGGCGGTGACCCGCGCGCCGGGCGCGAGGCCGTCGGCGACGCGGACGACGGTGCCGGGCATGGGCGCGAGCAGGGAGCCGGGCTCCCGCTGGTCGGTGGGGTCGGGGAAGCGGGGCCGCACGGTGAGCCGGTGCGGGCCGACGTGGACGGTGTCGCCGTGCCGGGCGACCTCGAAGTCCCGTACGACACCGTCCACGTCGAGCCGTACGCGGTCGGGGGCGACGCTCACGGGGCGGACGCCCTCGGGGACGGTGACGGTGTACCCGGCGCCACCGTCCCGAGTGGGCCGGTAGCGGACCTCGTGGTCGCCGTACACCTTGACCTGGTCCTGCGAGGCGAGGTTCCGCCACCCGCCTCCGAACCGGCCCCGGTTCCCCTCGGCCTGTGCGAGCGCGGCGGCGACGGCCGCGTGCGCCTCGCCGGGCGGGGCCTGCGTGAGGGCGTCCAGGTTCCGCTCGTAGAAGCCGGTGTCGAGGCGCGTGGTGTCGTGGAACTCGGGGTGCCGCAGGCTCGCGACGAGCAGGTCCCTGTTGGTCACGGGCCCGTGGATCCGGGCCCGCTCCAGTACGTGGGCCAGCTTGCGGACGGCCTCGGCGCGGGTGGGCGCGTGGACGACGACCTTGGCGAGCATGGCGTCGTAATGGACCCCGATGGTGTCCCCGGAGACGTAGCCGGTGTCGACGCGGGAGCCCACAGGGAGCTCGAGGGTGTGCAGTGTGCCCGTCTGCGGCGTCCAGCCTCCGGCCGGGTCCTCCGCATACAGGCGTGCCTCGATCGCGTGGCCCTGGGGGGACGGGGGCTCCGGGGGCAGTGCCCCGCCCTCCGCGACCGCGATCTGGAGGGCCACCAGGTCCACCCCGTGGACCTCCTCCGTCACCGGGTGCTCCACCTGGAGGCGCGTGTTCATCTCCAGGAAGTGCGCCTTGGGGGTCCCCCCTGCTCGAGCGGAGCCGAGAGTTTGGGGGACGTCCGCGACCAGGAACTCGACCGTGCCCGCGCCGACGTAGCCGACCGCCTTCGCCGCCGACACCGAACGGTCGTGGAGCTCCGCGACGAGCGACGGCGGCAGGCCAGGCGCCGGGGCCTCCTCGATCACCTTCTGATGGCGGCGCTGGAGCGAGCAGTCGCGGGTGCCGAGCGCCCAGACCGTGCCGTGGCCGTCCGCGAGGATCTGGACCTCCACATGCCGGCCGTTCTCCACGTACGGCTCGACGAACACCTCCCCGTCGCCGAACGCGCTCGCCGCCTCCGCCGAGGCGGCCGTCAGCTCCCCCTCCAGGGCGCCGAGGTCCCGCACGATCCGCATGCCGCGCCCGCCGCCGCCCGCCGCCGCCTTCACCAGGACCGGCAGGTCGGCCTCCGTGACGTCGGCGGCCACCAGCGGGGCGATCCCGAGCAGCTCCTTCGCCCGCGTCTTGGAGGCCATCGCCTCGATCGCGGACGGCGGAGGGCCGATCCACACCAGGCCCGCGTCCAGGACCTGCTGGGCGAACTCCGGGTTCTCCGACAGGAAGCCGTACCCCGGGTGCACCGCGTCCGCGCCCGCCGCCAGCGCCGCCTTCACGACGAGGTCGCCGCGCAGATACGTCTCCGCGGGCGTCGCCCCCGGCAGCCGTACCGCCGCGTCCGCCTCCCGTACGTGCAGGGCGGAGGCGTCCGCGTCCGAGTACACGGCGACCGTCCCGATGCCCAGCTCCCGGCACGTACGGAACACCCGGCAGGCGATCTCGCCCCGGTTCGCGACGAGGACTGAACGGATCATGGAGCCTCTCCCTCTGCCTTTGCGGCTAGACCGCCGCCGCTCTCGCGGAGCTGGTTGCTCGCCGTGGTGGTTCCTCAATTGATGGTTGCGGTGATCCAGTGCAGGCTCACATTCGGAAGACGCCGAAGCCGCCGCGCGCGCCCTCGACCGGTGCCGTGTGGATCGCGGACAGGCACAGTCCGAGGACCGTGCGCGTGTCGCGCGGGTCGATGACGCCGTCGTCGTACAGCCGCCCTGACAGGAACATCGGCAGCGACTCCGACTCGATCTGCGCCTCGACCATCGCGCGCAGCCCGGCGTCGGCCTCGTCGTCGTACGGCTGCCCCTTCGCGGCGGCGCTGGCCCGGGCGACGATCGACAGCACGCCGGCCAGCTGCTGCGGGCCCATGACGGCCGACTTGGCGCTCGGCCAGGCGAAGAGGAAGCGCGGGTCGTAGGCCCGGCCGCACATCCCGTAGTGCCCGGCGCCGTACGACGCGCCCATCAGCACGGACAGGTGCGGCACCTTGCTGTTCGACACCGCGTTGATCATCATCGCGCCGTGTTTGATGATGCCGCCCTGCTCGTACTCCTTGCCGACCATGTAGCCGGTGGTGTTGTGCAGGAAGACCAGCGGGATGTCGCGCTGGTTGGCGAGCTGGATGAACTGCGCCGCCTTCTGCGACTCGGCGCTGAACAGCACGCCCTGGGCGTTGGCGAGGATGCCGACCGGATAGCCGTGCAGCTCCGCCCAGCCCGTCACCAGGCTCGGCCCGTACAACGGCTTGAACTCGTCGAAGTCCGAGCCGTCCACGACCCGGGCGATGACCTCGCGCGGGTCGAACGGGGTCTTCAGGTCACCCGGCACGATCCCGAGCAGCTCGTCCTCGTCGTACTTCGGGGGCTCCGCGAACGCCGGATCGGCGTGCGCCTTGCGGTGGTTGAGGCGGGCGACGATCCGCCGCGCCTGGCGCAGCGCGTCGGCCTCGTCGACGGCGTAGTGGTCGGCGAGACCGGAGGTGCGGGCGTGCATCTCCGCGCCGCCGAGCGACTCGTCGTCGCTCTCCTCCCCCGTCGCCATCTTCACCAGCGGAGGACCGCCGAGGAAGACCTTGGACCGCTCCTTGATCATCACGGTGTGGTCGGACATGCCGGGGACGTACGCCCCGCCGGCCGTCGAGTTGCCGAAGACCACGGCGATGGTGGGGATGCCGGCGGCGGAGAGCCTGGTCAGGTCGCGGAAGAGCGCCCCGCCGGGGATGAAGATCTCCTTCTGGGACGGCAGATCGGCGCCGCCGGACTCGACGAGCGAGATCACGGGGAGCCGGTTGGCGTACGCGATCTCGTTGGCGCGCAGGGCCTTCTTCAGCGTCCACGGGTTGGAGGCACCGCCGCGCACGGTCGGGTCGTTGGCGGTGATCAGGCACTCGACACCCTCGACGACGCCGATACCGGTGACGATCGACGCCCCGACCGGGTAGTCGCTGCCCCAGGCGGCGAGCGGGGACAGCTCCAGGAACGGGCTGTCCGGGTCGACGAGGAGCTCGATGCGTTCGCGGGCGAGCATCTTGCCGCGCTTGCGATGGCGCGCCGTGTACTTCTCTCCGCCGCCCGCGAGCGCCTTGGCGTGCTCGGTGTCGAGGGCGGTCAGCTTGTCGAGCATGGCGGCGCGGTGGGCCGCGTAGTCGGGTCCGCCCGTGTCGAGGGCGGAGGCGAGGACGGTCACAGCAGTTCCTCCGGGGCGGTCAAAGGAGCTCTTCCGGTACGTCGAGTTCGCGGGCGCGGAGCCACTCGCCGAGGGCCTTGGCCTGGGGGTCGAAGCGGGCCTGGGAGGCGACGCCCTCGCCGAGGAGGCCGGTGACGACGAAGTTCACCGCGCGCAGGTTCGGCAGGACGTGCCGTACGACGTCCAGTTCGGCGGTCTCCGGCAGGAGTCGCTTGAGCCGCTCGACCGTGAGGGTGTGGACGAGCCAGCGCCACGCGTCGTCGGTGCGGACCCAGACGCCGATGTTCGCGTCGCCTCCCTTGTCGCCGCTGCGGGCCCCGGCGACGCGCCCGAGCGGTGCTCGTCGCACCGGGCCCTCGGGGATCGGCTCGGGCAGCGGGGGTGGGTCGAGCGGCGCCAGTTCCCGGGTGCGGTCGGGTACGGGGAGGGTGACGCGGCTCCCGTCGGGCAGGACGGCGGTGTGCGGGACGTCGGCGGCCGGGACGTGCCGGGCCTCGAAGACGCCGTAGGGCGCGCCCTTGCCGGGCGGGGCGGTGACGTGGAAACCGGGGTAGCTCGCGAGGGCCAGTTCGATCGCGGCGCCGCTGAGGGCACGGCCGACGGGCTCGGGGGCGGGGTCGCGGACGACGAGACGGAGCAGCGCGCTCGCGGTCTCCTCGGTCGCGGCGTCCGCGTGATCGGTGCGGGCAAGCTCCCAGCGGACGTCGGCGGGACGGGACTTGGACCGCTCGAAGGCGTCCTCGATCTGCTCCCTGACGAGCCGGGCCTTGGCCTCGATGTCGAGACCCGTGAGGACGAGGACGACCTCGTTGCGGTGGCCGCCGATCCTGGTGAACCCCGCCTTGAGGCTGGGCGGCGGCGCCTCGCCCCGTACGCCGTCGATCCGCACCCGGTCCGGTCCGTCCTGGGTGAGCCGTACGGTGTCGAGCCGGGCGGTCACGTCGGGCCCCGCGTAGCGCGCGCCCGACGTCTCGTACAGGAGCTGTGCGGTGACCGTGCCGAGGTCGACGACGCCTCCGGTGCCGGGGTGCTTGGTGATGACGGCGCTGCCGTCGGCGCGGAGTTCGGCGAGCGGGAAGCCGGGGCGGCGCAGCGCGCGCGGGTCGTGGTCGGTGAAGAAGGCGTAGTTGCCGCCGGTGGCCTGGGTGCCGCACTCCAGGACGTGGCCCGCGACGACCGCGCCCGCCAGCTTGTCGTACTCCTCCGGACCCCAGCCGAAGCGCCACTGCGCCGGCCCGGTGACGAGGGCGGCGTCGGTGACGCGGCCGGTGACGACGACGTCGGCGCCGGCCGTCAGGCAGGCGGCGATCCCGGCGCCGCCGAGGTAGGCGTTGGCGGTGAGCACTCCGTGCTCGGCGGGGAGGCGGTCGCCCTCGACGTACGCGATACGGGTGGGGATGCCGAGCCTTCGGCTCAGCTCCCCGAGCGCCTCGGCGAGACCGGCGGGGTTGAGGCCACCGGCGTTGGTGACGATGCGGACGCCGCGCTCGTGGGCGAGGCCGAGGCCCTCCTCCATCTGGCGCAGGAAGGTCTTGGCGTATCCGGCGTTCGGGTCCTTGAGAAGGTCCCGGCCGAGGATGAGCATGGTCAGTTCGGCGAGGTAGTCGCCGGTGAGGACGTCGAGTTCGCCGCCCGTGAGCATCTCGCGGACCGCGTCGAAGCGGTCGCCGTAGAAGCCGGAGGCGTTGCCGATACGGAGGAGGTCCACTAGGCCCCCTGCGGCGCGCGGCCTGTGCCGGCGGGGCCCGCGAAGGCCTGGGCGATGGTGAGCCAGTGCGCTGCGTCGGGGCCCTCGGCGCGGAGCACGGTGTCGTCGGGGTGGACGCGCTGGGTGACGAGCAGGCAGAAGTCGAGCGCGGGCCCGGTGATCCTCTGGGCCGCGTCCTCGGGTCCGTACACCCACTCCTCGCCGTCGGGGGCGGTCAGTTCGACGCGGAAGGGCGCCGGGGGCGGGGTGATCCCCCGGACGAGATAGGCGTAGTCGCGGGCGCGGATGCCGATCCAGGCGACGTGGCGCAGCCGGGCGGTCGGCTCGCGTACGACACCGAGGGCGTCGGCGATGTCCTTGGCGTGCGCCCAGGTCTCCATGAGCCGGGCGGTGCCCATGGAGATGGCGCTCATGGGTGGCCCGTACCAGGGGAAACGGGCGCCGGGCGGGGCCGCGCGCAGGGCGCTCTGCAGCCGCTCGCGGCCGACGCGCCACCGTCCGAGCAGCTCGGCGGGCGGCAGCGCGGCGCCCTCCACCGCCCCGTCGTCGACGAACGTGTCGGGTGCGGCGAGCGCCTTCTCGGCCTCGGCGCTGAAGGCCTCGGGATCGGTGGCGGCGAGCAGGGCCGCTCGGTCGGTCCAGGCGAGATGGGCGATCTGGTGGGCGATCGTCCAGCCGGAGGCGGGCGTGGACGCTGCCCACCCCTCGTCGCTCAACCCCCGTACGAGAAGGTCGACTTCCTCGCTCTCGCTGCGCAGATCGTCGAGGACGACGGCAGGGTCGGACACGGTGCGCTCCCCTCGGGACACGGGCGTGTGCCGAGGAGCATGGCAGCGGACGGAGAAACAATCAAGCGTGCTTGCTTTAGTTCTTGGGCACGACTGGACGGGCGCTCGGCCGCCGCGGTCGGGTGCGGCAGGGGCGCGGGGGTGAGGGCGAGGCGCGGGGCCGGGGCGCGGGGGTGAGGGCGAGGCGCGCGACCGGGACGCCGGGGGCGATCGCGCGACGGTGCGGCCCGCGACGGCACGGGGGGCGGGGCCGGGCGCGCGGCGCCAGGGCGCACGCCGCCGGGGCGCGGAGCCGGGCGGGCATCGCCGGGCCGGGGCCTGACGCGCGATGCCGGGCCGCGCGGGCTCCGGACCGCACGTCGCCGGGCCTTGCATCGCCCGGGACATGTCGCCAGAGCGCGCGCCGCCAGGGCGCGTCGCCAGGCCCCCCTGCCGGGGCGCGTGCCAAACCGCGTGTCGCCAGGGAGCGCACCGCCGGGCCGCGTCGCCGGGGCACGGGCCGCGCCCTGCCGGGCCGGGCGGGCTCCGGACCGCGCGCCGCGGGGCCGCGCATCGCCCGGGGCGCATCGCCAGAGCGCGCGCCCGCAGGCCCCGCATCACCAGGCCGCGCGCCCCGCGCCGCCAGGCCCCGCGTCGCCGTTACGGCTTCCGGTGGCGGAGGCCTGACAGGAGGGTGTCCAGGGCGTTCATCGTCTGGTCCAGCGATGCGGGCGTGCCGCCGCGGGCCAGCCAGAGTGCGGCCTCGTTCATCGCGCCCGACAGCAGGCGCGCCAGGGGTTCGACCGGCTGCTCGGCGACGATCCCGGCGTCGATCAGGGCCGCCAGGGCCTCGGCCAGATGGCGGGCGGAGGACTCCTCGTCCAGGGCCCGCCACTCCTCCCACCCGAGGACGTTCGGCGCGTCGACCAGCACGATCCGTCGTACGGCCGGGTCCGAGCCGGCCGAAAGGAAGGCCCGGCAGCCGGCGCGCAGCTGCTCCCAGGGGTCGGTGTGCCCCTCCGCCGCCGCCGCGACCCGCTCGCCCAGTTCGTGCTGGACCTCGGCGACCACGGCCCGGAAGAGCCCCGCCTTGCTCTCGAAGTGGTGGTAGGCCGCACCCTTGGTGACCCCGACGGCCTGGGCCACCTCGGCGAGGACCACGCCGTGGTAGCCGTCCTCGGCGAACCGCCGCCGCCCTTCGGCCAGCAGCGCCCGCCGGGTTGCCGCCCGCCGCTCCGCCCGGCTGCCCGCCGCCCGCTCGTCCGCCATCACCACGCACCACCCTTCCCGTTTCACATACCCGGGGTATGCTAGCCGCACGGTTCACATACCCGAAGTATGTGAAATAGAGCGCACGCGCAGAGGAGTCATGCCATGAGAACCGGGCTCGACAGCTTCTACCCCGTGATCTGCACCCGCGACGTCGCCGCGGCACGCGACTTCTACACCCGCCATCTCGGCTTCACGCCGACCTTCGAGGCCGACTGGTACGTGAGCCTGCGCCGCCCCGACGCGCCGCACTACGAGCTCGCACTGCTCGACCACAGCCACCCGACCCTCCCCGAGGGCCACCGCACCCCCACCCAGGGCGGCCTGCTGCTCAACTTCGAAGTGGAGGACGTGGACGCGGAGCACCGCCGGCTGGTCGGCGAGGCGGGGCTGCCCGAGCTGCTCCCGCTGCGCACGGAGGACTTCGGCCAGCGGCACTTCATCGTCGGGGCCCCGGACGGGGTGCTGATCGATGTGATCACGACGACCCCGCCGACCGCCGAGTACGCGGATCAGTACACGTCGGATCAGGGTGCGGCGGATCAGGGCGCGGCGGATCGGCACACGCCCGCCGACTAGGCCTCCGGCGGCAGGGCCGCGCGCTTCACCTGGGTGCGGACCGCGCCCATGCTCGCCGCGATGACCAGGGCGATCGCGAGCGCGTCAGTCAGGGCCAGCGCCTGACTGAGGACGAGGAAGCCGGCGGTCGCGGCGATGGCCGGTTCCAGGCTCATCAGGATGGCGAAGGTGGGGGCGGGCAGGCGGCGCAGGGCGAGGAGT
Organism: Streptomyces sp. NPDC056222; assembly: GCF_042264065.1. NCBI lineage: Bacteria > Bacillati > Actinomycetota > Actinomycetes > Kitasatosporales > Streptomycetaceae > Streptomyces > Streptomyces sp. NPDC056222. Next base: position 104,786 of record NZ_JBHJTL010000010.1, read on the forward strand.
TCGAGGGTGTACGGGAGGACGGACGACATCAGCGCCACGCAGAGGCCGAGGCCGATCGTGGAGGGCACGAGCAGCTTGTCGCCCGCCTCGACGATGCCGAACGGCAGGCTGAGCACCGCGCCGAACGCCATCGCCAGCGCCAGCCCGTCCGCCTGCGGGAAGCGCCGGCCGGTACGGGCGCTGAAGACGATGTACGTCGCCCACATCGCCCCCGCGCCGAGCGCGAAGGCGGCGCCCACCGGGTCGAGCCGGTCGAAGCCGCCGCCGCTGAGCAGGAGGACTCCGCCGAGGGCGAGCCCCGCCCACAGCAGGTTCATCAGTCGGCGCGAGGCGATCACCGAGAGGACCAGCGGACCGAGGACCTCCAGGGTCACGGCGGCGCCGAGCGGGATCCGGTCCGCCGCTTGGTAGAAGAGGATGTTCATGCCCGCCATGGCCGTACCGAAGGCGACGACCGTGCCCCAGTCGGCGCGCCCGTAACCGCGCACCTTGGGACGGCAGACGATCAGCAGGACGGCGGCGGCGAGGACCAGGCGCAGGGTGACGACGCCGAGGGCGCCGGCGCGGGGCATGAGCAGTACGGCGACCGCCGACCCGAACTGCACGGACAGACCGCCCGCGACGACGAGCGCGACGGGGCCGAGACGGGTGGCACGGGACGAGGCGGCCGGCGAGGCGGTCGACGTCCCCGAGCCCGTCGACGCCCCCGCCGCCGTCGCTCCGGCGGCGATGTCCTTGACCGGGCTGTCCACCGGCTCACTCCCTTGCACAGTTCATCAGACTGGACTCTCAGTCCAGAATACTGCACCCGTCAATCGGGTTCCGCCTCTCACGTTACGAGCCACCGCGCGGCGCGTGAAATGCCGATTGGGCTGCGGTTATGCTCCGAACGCATGAGCCGTACGAGCATCGAGCTGCGCCATCTCCGCTGCTTTCTCGCCATCGCCGAGGAGGGCAATGTGACGCGGGCGGCGGCCCGGCTCCACCTCACGCAGCCCGCCGTCTCCCGCACGCTCGCCGCCCTGGAGAAACACCTCGGCACCCGGCTCGTCGACCGCTCCACCCACCACCTGGCGCTGACCGCCGAGGGCCGCGCCTTCCACGACCGGGCCGCCGCGGCCGTCGCCGCCTTCGACACGGCCCTGGACCCGGAGCGACTGCGCCGGCGCCCCCTGCGGCTCGGGCACGCGTGGTCGGCCTTCGGCCCGTACACCACTCCCCTGCTCCGGCGCTGGCAGCACGAGCACCCCGAGACCCCCCTGGAGCTCCTGCGCATCGACGACCGCACCGCCGGTCTCGTACGGGGCGAGGTGGACGCGGCGCTGCTGCGGGAGCCGGTGGAGGCGCCGGGCCTGGCGACGGAGGAACTGGCGACGGAGGGCCGGGTCGCGGCGGTCCCGACGGACAGCGACCTGGCGTCCCGTACGTCGCTGACGCTGGCGGACCTCGCGGACGGGACGGTCGTCCTCAACACCGTCTCCGGCACGACGACCCTCGAACTCTGGCCCCCGTCGCACCGCCCGGCGACCACGCTCACGGTCGCCAACACCGACGACTGGCTGACGGCGATCGCGGCGGGCCGCGGCGTCGGTGTCTCCTCGGCCTCGACGGCCGCCATGCACCCCCACCCGGGCGTGGCCTACCGCCCGCTCCCCGACGCGCCACCGGTCCATGTCCTGCTGGCCTGGCGCGATGCGGCCCCGCACCCGGCGACGGAGCTGCTGGTGACCCTGGCCCGGGAGATCGCCCGGGAGGCGTGAAGCCGTCGCGTCACCACGACGTTCGGTCGCCCGCCCTTGGCTCCCCCGAGGCGGCGACGCGTCGGGCCGTGACGATGACGCGTACGGTCACCACCGCGGTGAGCAGAAGGACCGCGGCGAAAGCCCCGAAGGTCGCTCCGTCCGGGTGGATCAGGGACTGGCCCCGGGCCGCCTGCCAGGTCACGACCGCGACCAGGCCCCAGCAGCCGAGCGCGGCGCCGCCCACCAGCCGGGAGCGGACCCGCTCGTCCCGCAGCCACGCGTGTCGGGCCGACAGGGCGATCAGCACCGCGGTGAGCACGAGAAGGACCTGGATGCCGTGGAGGGCGAAGAAGTGCGGGACCCGGAAGTCGCCGCCGGTCACGCTCCAGTTGGTGAGGAACATTCCGTGGCCGTCGGGGTCGCCGATGCCGTGCCCCTGGTACATCGTGATGTCGTCGCCGTTGGCGTCGGTGACGGTACGGGGGTGTACGCCGGTCACCATCCAGTAGATCGGGATGATCATGCCGGCGGTGGCGAGCCCGAGCCCGGCGCGGATCGCGCGGTTCAGGTCCCGGCCGCCCGTGCGCTGTCTCAACACGACGACGGCGATGATGAGTTGCGCGATGACGATGACCATCACGCCGAAGGTGAGGATCGGCACCAGGGCCAGGGTGATCGGGTCGGTCCGGTCGGCGTTGAAGTGGCTGAACGTGCCACGCGCCGCCTGGACGGTGATGGCGCCCACCTCGGCGACCGTGGCCACCGCAAAGACGGTGCCCACCCACCAGGCCAGGCGTCTACCGCGGTTCAGTTTGGTCAGCAGCCACGCCAGCGTGCCGGAGTAGAGGGCAAAGGCGAAGCCGAACTTCAGCGGCTTGACCCAGACCGACTCACCCAGCAGGGTCCGGTCGTCCAGGGCCACTCCGACCGCGCAGAGGACCGTGAGTGCGGCCAACAGGGCGGCACACACCGCCAGCGGGCGGTGCCACGCGCGCCAACCGGAGGGCGCGGGATCGGGCAACAGCATCGTGGGGTTTCCTTGTGACGGTCGACAGGTGCGGTGAGCGGGAACGCGCCGTCCTAGAGCACCGCCTCGTCGTCGGCGGGGAACGGTGCGCCGTGCCCGGGAACGATCACGTCGGACGCCTTCAGGACCCGGAGGCGGTTGTCACGGAGGAGGTCGCGGTCGGGGGCGACCGGGTCCTCGGCCGGGCCGTCCGGGCGCCACCAGAGGTCGCCGACGAAGGCGACGACGCCCTCGGCCGTACCGGCGAGGAGAGTGATGTCCTCGGGGCTGTGGCCCGGGGTGCGGATCAGGCGCAGGGACGGGGTCAGTTCATAGCCCTCGGCGTCCCGGTCGGTCCACTGGTCGTCGAGGTACTCCGCCTTGTGGTCGTGGACCCGCGCCGAGCCGAACAGGCCCACGTTCATGGTGTTGTCGGGGTGGTGGTGGCTGAGCACGACATCGGTGATGTCCTCCGGGCCCAGGCCCAGTTCGGCGAGCGGGCCGAGGATGCGGTCGCGGCTCGCGACCATGCCGGGGTCGACGATCACATGGCGGTCGCCGTCGGACACGTACGAGACGGTGGCGGCGACGCCCGGGCCCGTGGAGGTCGTGTAACCGGTGGTCAGGACGGTGTAGTTGGCGGTGTTGCCGCGCGGCTGGTCTGTCATGTCCCCAAGCTTCGCCGAGCGGAAGGCCATCGACGAGTGGCCGTACTGCCACCCATCGCGGGTTTTGTGCCACACTCCCCGCGCACCCCGCTCCCGGCGTGCCACACTCCGCCCCATGCCGCCGTTCCTGAACGTCGCCGCCTACGCCCCGCCCCGCGTCGGGATGCTCGCCGTCGGCCTCGTCTCCGAAGTCTTCAGCGCTCCCCCCGCGGGCCTCCCGCGCTTCGACTTCGCGCTCTGCGCCGACCGGCCCGGGCAGGTCCCGACCGACCTCGGCGTCCCGCTCGCCGTCGAGCACGGGCTCGACCGGCTCGCCACCGCGGATCTCGTACTCGTCCTGCCCTGGGCCGACTTCCGCACCCCGCCGGCCGCGCCCGTGCTCGACGCGCTCCGCGCCGCCCACGCGCGCGGCGCGCTGGTCGGGTCGCACTGCGTCGGCGCGTTCGCCCTCGCCGCGGCCGGGCTGCTCGACGGGCTGCGGGCCACCACGCACTGGCGGTTCGCCGATCTGCTCGCGAACCGCCACCCGTCCGTGACCGTCGAGCGGGACGCGCTGTACGTCGACGAGGGCCGGATCATCACGGGCGCGGGCGCGGCGGCCGGATTCGACCTCTGTCTGCATCTGCTGCGGCGGGAGTACGGGGCGGCCGCCGCGAACGCGGTCGCCCGGGACCTCGTCCTGCCGCCGCACCGCGACGGCGGACAGGCGCAGTACGTCACCGCCCCCGTACCCGAGGACTGCGAGGACGAACGGCTCTCCGGCGTCCTCGCCTGGGCCCGCGCCCACCTCCACGAGCCGCTGCCCGTGGCCGAACTGGCCCGCCGCGCCCTGATGAGCCGCCGCTCCTTCGCCCGCCGCTTCGCCGCCGCGACCGGGACGACGCCCCACGCCTGGGTCCTCGGCCTGCGGCTCGGCCGGGCGGAGGAGCTCCTGGAGACGACCGACCTGCCGGTCGAGGAGATCGCCCGCCTGGTCGGCTACGGCAGCGCGGCGGTCCTGCGCGAACAGTTCGTCCGCCGCCGCGGGGTGCCGCCCCGCACCTACCGCCGTACGTTCACGAGGACGGACGCGGCGGGCGCGGAGGCACAACGGCCCCTGGAGCGGCGGGCTTAGGGGGTGTCTCGCCGATCAGGCGAGCCCGGCTTCATCGGCAAGACACCCCTTGGCTCTCGCGGCCCGTGGTGGAGCCGAAGCCCAGCCAGGTGTGGCGGTTGCCCCACCAGCACCAGCCGACCTTCGGGGCGTCGCGCCGCTCGCGGCCGTCCCGGCCCGTGCCGTTGCTGATCCAGATCGCGGGGGTACGGGCGTCCAGGGTGCCGTTCGCCTTGCGCAGCCGGGAGCCGATGGTCATGAAGCAGCGGTTGCGCTCCAGGACCTCCGGCTGCTGGAGCACCCAGTGGATGCCCTCGGTGAGCAGCAGCGGGGTGCGGTCCTGCTCGGCGAGGGCGGGCAGGGCCTCCTCCGGGCTCCAGTTGGCCATGTGGTCACCGCGGTCGATGCCGGTGACCAGGTAGAGGGGGCCGTCGGGGAGCTCGACGGCGCCGGACGGGGCGAAGTCGTCGACGTCGGGCATGTCGACGACGACGAAACCGGGCTTGCCCTCGCGCCGGAGCAGCGGTGCGAGGGCGGAGGCGGGGGCCCGGTCCGGGTGGACGGCGAGCAGGGCGACACCGTTTCCGTCGCCGTCCGCGCCGCCGGCGCCCGCGGCGAAGGCGCGCAGCTCGTCGGCGGGGATCCCCGCGAGCTCGTGCACCCCGAGCTCGATCAGGCGCTCGGCCTGGGCGGCGAGCGGCGGGAGCGGGGTCACGGTGGGGGGCGACGCGGGTGTGGGCACGGGACTCCTCGGTCGGTGGTGCGCAGTGGTGGTCCCGAGAGGAACGAGGCGGCCCGGCGAAATGTTCCCGTCAAGCCCGGGGCGCGGACGCACGCCACTCGCGCCCGATGTCGCGCATCAGCGGCGGGTAGACGATGAGGTGCCGGAAGGGGGCGATCGCGGCCATGTAGGCCTTGCCGAGAAGGCCGTTGGGCTTCACGAGGACGGCCATCTGACCCCGGTAGCCGCCCGCGCCGTCGGGGACCCAGCTCAGGTGCATCACTCCGTGCATGGTCCGGTTGGCCATCTCCGCCGCCCACTCGTCCTCCCTCAGATAGACGGAGGTGAAGGGCAGCAGGTCGAACTCGGGCCCGACCGGGCCGTCGCGGAGGTCCTGCGGCAGCCGGTCGCGCAGGGTCGGCACCCGGGAGCCGATGCCCTTCTCCTCGTCGTCCCAGCCGAGCAGCTTGCCGAGCTTCCAGCGGATCGCGAAGAGCAGGCGGGCGATCCGGGAGGAGTTGTCGCCCGTGTCGCCGGCGGCGAGGTTCCGTACCAGGCGCGGGAATTCGTCGGGGCCGCCGGGTGTGGGCAGCGCCCAGACGTCGTAGAGGCGGAAGTCAGGCGCTATCTCGTGGATCCGCCAGGGGCGGGACGTGTGCGCGGACGTGGGAAGTTCCATGATGTGCCTCCTGCGGTTCGTTCCGTACAGAGGAGTGCGTCGTGCGGGGGTCGAGCCCGAGGGCGCCGGCGACCGCGGCGACCACGAGTGACGCGTCGTCGGGCACCCGCCCGGCGAGGGCGATCGAGGTGCCTTCGAGCGCGCCGACATAGGCGAGCGCGACATCCCCGGCGGGGGGACCGGCGGGGATCGTCCCCGCCGCGCGTCCGGCCTCGATGTACCCGGTGCAGAGGTCGAGGAGTTGGCGGTAGCCCGTCTCCACCTGGTGTCCGATCGGATGGTCCTGTCCGGCGAACTCCAGGCGCAGCGCCACGGCCACGCGGGCGATGTCGCGCCGGCAGAAGACGGTGTGGGCACGGGCGAGCGTGAGCAGCGCCGCGAGCGGATCCGACTCCCGCTCGACGTGCCGCCCGACCTCGCGGTCCCACATCTCGAAGACCCACTCGGACACGGCGAGGGCGAGGTCCTGCTTGTCCTTGAACTGGTGGTAGAGCGCACCGCGCGTGTACCCGGCGTCCCTGGCCACCTGCTCCAGCACGAGGTTGCTGTACCCGTACCGGGACAGCCCCCGAGCAGCCGACTCCAGAAGCGCACCACGCGTCCGCTCCCGCCGCTCCGCCTGGGTCGAACGCCGGGGACGCGGAGAACCGGCCTGCTCACGTACATTCATGCATGTATGTTACTGCTCCCGCAGCGCCTCCGCCAGGACTTCCGCGACATGGCGGGCGCGACGGCCCGCCAGGTCGTCGATCTGGGTGCGGCAGGAGAAGCCGTCGGCCAGCAGGACCGCGTTGTCGTCCGACGCCCGGATCGCCGGGAGGAGTTGGTCCTCGGCGCAGGCCACCGAGACCTCGTAGTGGCCCGGTTCGAAGCCGAAGTTGCCCGCGAGGCCGCAGCAGCCTCCGCTCAACTCGCCGACCAGACCCATCCGTTCACGGAGCCGGCGGTCCGGGTCGTCGCCCAGGACCGCGTGCTGGTGGCAGTGGGTCTGGCCGGCCACCGGATGGTCGAGGCGCGGCGGTTCCCACTCGGGCGCGAACTCCTCCAGGGCCTCCGCGAAGGTCCGTACGGAGGACGCCAGCGTCCGGGCGCGCGGGTCGTCCGGGAGGAGTTCCGGGAGGTCGGTCCGCAGGGTCGCCGCGCAGGAGGGTTCGAGGACGACCACCGGATGGCCGAGCTTGGGCTCCATCACGTCGAGCGTCCTGCGCATCGTCTTCCGTGCCCGGTCCAGCTGCCCCGTCGACACATACGTCAGCCCGCAGCACACCCGCCCCGGCGGCAGCCCCACCCCCAGTCCGGCCGCGTGCAGCACCCGTACCGCCGAGCGGCCCACGTCGGGCGCCAGGTGGTTGGTGAACGTGTCCGGCCACAGCAGCACGTCCACGGCCTCCTCCAGCCGCGCCCCGAACCACGACACGAACGTCAGCGCCGCCACCCGCGGCAGCTTCCGCTCCGGAGTGACACCGGCGAACCGGGAGGGGAACATCCGCGCCACGTTCAGCGCCGGCCCGAACAGCCGCAGCCACTCCGGCAGCCGGCCCATCGTCAGATGCGAGCGCGGCCGCCGCCGGTCCGCGTAGTGGCGGTCCAGGAACTCCGCCTTGTACGCGGCCATGTCCACGCCCACCGGACAGTCGCTCCGGCACCCCTTGCACGACAGGCACAGGTCGAGGGCCTCCTTGACCTCCTCCGAGCGCCAGCCGTCCGTGATCACCTCGCCGAGCGCCATCTCGTGCAGCAGCCGCGCCCGGCCCCGCGTCGAGTGCTGCTCCTCCCCCGTCGCACGGTACGAAGGACACATCACCCCCGGTCCCGAAGTGGGCCCCTCCACCCGGCACTTGGCAACACCCACACAGCGCGCCACCTCCCGGCCCACCACCGGCAGCCCCTGGAAGCGCAGATTCGCGTCCATCGGCGCCGGGCGCACCAGCATCCCCGGGTTCAGACCGCCGTCCGGGTCCCACACGTCCTTCACCGCTCCGAAGAGCGACACCAACTCGGAGCCGTACATCTTCGGCAGCAGCTCCGCCCGCGCCTGCCCGTCCCCGTGCTCCCCCGACAGCGAGCCCCCGTGCGCGACCACGAGATCCGCCACCGCCTCCGAGAACTCCCGGAAGCGGCCCACCCCCGCCCCGGTGTAGAGGTCGAAGTCGATACGGACGTGGATGCAGCCGTCGCCGAAGTGGCCGTACGGAGTCCCCCGCAGACCGTGCTCGGCGAGGAGCGCACGGAACTCGCGCAGGTACGCGCCCAGCCGCGCCGGCGGCACCGCGCAGTCCTCCCACCCCGGCCAGGCATCCGCACCTCCCCCGGACTCCGCCGGGGAGGCACCCCCGGGCATCCGGGTCGCCGTGCCCGCCGCGTCCTCCCGGATCCGCCACAGCGCCCGCTGCCCCGCCGGGTCCGTCACCAGCGACGAGTCCAGCGCGTCCGCCGCCCGGACCAGTTCCCGCGCCGCCGCCTCCCCGTCCACCTCCACGAACAGCCAGGCGCCGCCGTGCGGCAGCCCGGAAGCGCCCCGCACCAGATCGGCCGCCATCCCCTCCACCGTCAACGGCCCGTACGGAAGCAGCCCCGCCGCCGCGTCGGCCGCCGCGCTCTCGTCCGCGTACCCGAGCACCACCAGGACCGGCGACGCGGGCAGCGGCACCAGCCGTACCGTCGCCTCCGTCAGCACCCCCAGCGTGCCCTCGCTGCCGCAGTACGAGCGGGCCACGTCCGCGCCCCGCTCCGGCAGCAGCGCGTCGAGCGCGTAGCCGGAGATCCGGCGCGGCAGCCCGGCCGGGTAGCCCGTCCGCAGCAGGGCGAGCCGCGGGTCCACCAGCTCACGCAGCCCCGCCGGAGCGCCCTGCCACTCCCGGCCGAGGCGCAGCCGTTCGCCCCCGTACGTCAGGACGTCGAGCCCCAGCACGTTGTCGGCGGTCGTACCCCACGCCACCGAGTGCGCCCCGCACGCGTTGTTCCCGATCATGCCGCCGAGGGTGCAGCGGCTGTGCGTCGACGGATCGGGGCCGAAGGTCAGCCCGTACGGGCGAACCGCGTCCCGCAGCCGGTCCAGGACCACCCCGGGCTGGACGACGGCCGTCCGTGCCTCGTGGTCGACGGAGACGACCGTCCGCATATGGCGTGTGAAGTCGAGCACGACGCCCGTGCCGGTCGCCTGGCCCGCGATCGACGTGCCGCCGCCCCGCGCGACCACCGGCACCCCGCGTTCGCGGCAGACGGACAGCACCGCCGCCACGTCCCCGGCGTCCCGGGGCGCGACCACACCCACCGGCACCCGGCGGTAGTTGGAGGCGTCCATCGTCATCAGGGCCCTGGCCGTGGCGCCGAAATCGACGTCTCCGGCCACGGCCGAGCGGAGGGCGGCCTCCAGCTCGGACAGCTCGTGGTGTTTTCGCACGAGGTCAGGATGTCTCACCTGTCGTCTCATCCGGCGGACATCGTTCCGCCGTGGCCCTTCCGACCGGATACGCTCCGCCTCGTGGCTGAGATCCAGATTCCCGCTGACATCAAGCCCGCCGACGGCCGTTTCGGCGCGGGCCCCTCCAAGGTGCGTACGGAGGCGCTGGACGCCCTGGCCGCGACCGGCACCTCCCTCCTCGGCACGTCCCACCGCCAGGCCCCGGTCAAGAACCTGGTCGGCGAGGTACGTGCCGGAGTGCGTGACCTCTTCTCGCTGCCCGAGGGTTACGAGGTGATCCTGGGCAACGGCGGCTCCACCGCCTTCTGGGACATCGCGACCCACGGGCTCATCGAGTCGAAGTCGCAGCACCTGAACTTCGGCGAGTTCTCCTCCAAGTTCGCGAAGGCCGCGAAGCTGGCCCCCTGGCTGGCCGAGCCGACCGTGATCTCCTCCGACCCGGGCACCCACCCGGAGCCGCAGGCCGAGGCGGGCGTCGACGTCTACGCGTTCACGCACAACGAGACCTCCACCGGTGTCGCGGCCCCGGTCAAGCGGGTCGCGGGCGCCGACGAGGGCGCGCTCGTCCTGGTCGACGCGACCTCCGGCGCGGGCGGCCTGCCGGTCGACATCACCGAGTCGGACGTCTACTACTTCGCCCCGCAGAAGTCCTTCGCCGCCGACGGCGGCCTGTGGCTGGCGGCGTTCTCGCCGGCCGCCCTGGAGCGCGCGGCCCGTATCCACGCGTCCGGCCGGCACATCCCGGAGTTCTTCTCCCTGCCGACGGCGATCGACAACTCGCTGAAGAACCAGACGTACAACACCCCGGCCCTCTCGACCCTCTTCCTGCTCAACGAGCAGCTGAAGTGGATCAACGGCCAGGGCGGTCTGGACTGGGCCGTGGCCCGGACGAAGGAGTCCTCCCAGGCGCTGTACGGCTGGGCCGAGGAGTCCAAGTACGCGACGCCGTTCGTGACCGACGCGGCGAAGCGTTCGCAGGTCATCGGCACGATCGACTTCTCCGAGGACGTCGACGCGGCGGCGGTCGCCAAGGCGCTGCGCGCCAACGGCATCGTGGACACCGAGCCGTACCGCAAGCTGGGCCGCAACCAGCTGCGGGTCGCGATGTTCCCGGCGATCGACCCGGCGGACGTGCGGGCTCTCACGGCCTGCATCGACTACGTGATCGAGAAGCTGTAACAGCCGGTCGTACGAAGGGCCCGGCACCGACCACGGTCGATGCCGGGCCTCGCGCGTTCTCCCCTCACCCCACCTGCGCCTTCACGTGGTCGACCACCGCGTTGAACTCGGCGGTCGGCGAGAACTCCACGACGTCGACGTCCTCCAGCGCCTCGGGGGCATGACCGGGTCCCCAGTAGTAGGCCTGGCCGGCCTCGTAGATCTCCTCGCCCGAAGCGGTCCGCACCCTGAGCCGGCCCTTGAGCAAGTAACCCCAGTGGGGGCACTGGCACAGGTCGCCTTCGAGGCCCTTGAGCGCGGGCGCCATGTCGGTGCCCTGGGGAAGGTGGATGAAGGCGACGGTCATGTCGCCCCCTGCCTCCTGCATCCGGAAGTCCAGACCGCCGCCTTCCATGGCGACCGGGGTGCCCTCACGGGTGAATCCCGTCATGATCCCTCCACGCCTCGTCGTTCCCGGCTCTCCTTCCAGTCTCGGCCTGGCGGCCCGCCGGGTCGACGCGGGGAGAGGAGCCGCAGGTCAGCGGCTGAGCCGCTGGAACCTGCGCACCGCCAGTGGCAGGAAGACCGCGGTCAGGAGCAGTGACCAGACGAACGCCATCAGGAGCGCGTGCTGCTCCACCCAGCTCCCGCCGCCCGCGCCCGGGTTGCCGAAGAGCTCGCGGGTGGCCGCGACCGTCGAGGAGATCGGGTTCCAGGCCGCTACGGGGGCCAGCCAGCTCGGCATCAGGGACGGGGCCACGTACACGCTGGAGATCATCGTGATCGGGAAGATCACCGCGTAGAGCGCGCCGGCGGTCTCCGTGTTCGGGACGATCAGCCCGCACCAGACGCCCACCCAGATCAGGCTGAAGCGCAGGAGCAGCAGCAGGGCGAAGGCGAGCAGCGTGCCGCCGACGCCGCCGTCCGAGGTCCAGCCGATGGCGAGGGCGGTGGCGGCGAGGATGGCGAGTTCGGCGGAGGCGACCAGCAGATCGGACAGGCCGCGGCCGGCGGTGACGGCGGAGGGGGCCATCGGCATGGACCGGAACCGGTCCATGACCCCCTTGCCGGAGTCGGAGACGACGGCGGTGGCGGTGTTCATGAGGCCGAAGGTCATCGTCATGGTGAACATCCCCGGCATGAGGAAGTCCTTGTAGTCGCCGCCCCCGGGCACCCGCATCGCGCTGCCGAAGACGAAGCCGTAGAGCAGGACGGAGACGATCGGGAAGCCGAGCTGCCAGAGGATGGCGACGGGCTGGCGGCGGTAGTTGAGCAGGGTACGGAGGACGAGGGTGGCGCAGTCGGCCATCGCCCAGTAGGCGCGGCCGCGAGTGGCGACCGGGGTCCTGGTCCGGTCCTCCGTGAAGGCGGTCGTCATGCGGCTTCGGCTCCTTGGGTGTCGGGGCGAACGGCGCCCGGTTCGTCGGTGGTGGCGTCGGCGCTCGGGCGGCCCGTCAGGGTCAGGAAGACGTCGTCCAGGCTGGGGCGCCGCAGGCCGAGGTCCTCGACGGCGATCCGCTCGTCCCGCAGGGTGCGCGCGACCTCGGTGAGGGCGGCGACCCGGTCGGTGACAGGGGCGTAGAGGCGCCGGTCGGCCTCGTCCACGGCGGGTTCGGCGGCCGCGACCCGGGCGAGGACCTTCCGTACGGCCGGCAGGTCGGCCGCCTCCGCGACCACCACCTCGATCCGGTCGCCGCCGACCCGGTCCTTCAGCCCGTCGGGGGTGTCGTCGGCGATGGCCCGGCCGTGGTCCATGACCGTGATCCGGGAGGCGAGCCGGTCGGCCTCGTCGAGGTACTGGGTGGTGAGCAGCACGGTCGTACCGCCGGCCACGAGGGCCCGGACGGCGTCCCAGACCTCACCGCGGCCGCGCGGGTCGAGGCCGGTGGTCGGCTCGTCGAGGAAGAGGACGTCGGGCGCCAGGATCATCGAGGCGGCCAGGTCGAGGCGGCGGCGCATCCCGCCGCTGTAGGTGCCCGCGTTCCGGTCGGCGGCCTCGGTGAGCTGGAAGCGGTCGAGGAGTTCGCCGGCGCGGGCACGGGCCCGACGTGCGCCCAGGTGGAAGAGACGGCCGAAGATCTCCAGGTTCTGCCGGCCGCTGATGCCCTCGTCCACGGCGGCGTACTGGCCGGCCAGGCCGATGCGGCCGCGGACGGCGCGCGGATCGCGGACCACGTCGATCCCGGCGACCTCGGCGCGGCCGCCGTCGGACTTCAGGAGCGTGGCGAGGACGCGTACGGCGGTGGTCTTGCCCGCGCCGTTGGGGCCGAGGAGGCCGTGGACCGTGCCGGGGCGGACGGCGAGGTCGAAGCCGTCGAGAGCGAGGGTGCTCGCGCGCCCCCGGCTGCCGCCCTTCTTCCCGCCCTTGCCGCCGTACCACTTGCGCAGGCCCTCGACGAGGACCGCGTGTTCGTACATGGGAATCCTCCACTCAGTGAAACTGAGTACACCGTACCCGATTCAGAGTACGGTGTACTCAGTTTTAAGGTGAGGCCATGAAGGACGCGACGACGAGCAGCCTGGAACTCCTGTGGGGCACGGGCGAACGCCCCAGCCGCGGCCCCAAGCCGGGCCTCACCCTCGACCGGATCGTCACGGCCGCGGTCGGCGTCGCCGACACGGAGGGGCTCGACGCCGTCTCCATGCGGCGCGTGGCGACGGAACTCGGCGTGGGGACGATGTCGCTCTACCGGTACGTCCCCGGCAAGACCGAGCTGCTCGACCTGATGCTGGACCGCGTCCAGGGCGAGTCCTTCGAGGACGGCCCGGAGATCCCCACCCACTGGCGCGACACCGTCGAGCAGCTCGCGCGCTCGTACCGCGAGCTGTACCAGGCCCACCCCTGGCTGCTCAGGGTCAACCAGGCACGCTCGGTCCTCGGGCCGAGCGCGCTGCGCGGCCTCGAGCTCTGCCTCTCCGGCCTGAAGGGACCGCACGGCATGGGACTGAGCGACCCCGAGACGATCGGGGTGATCATCTCCGTGCAGAGCTATGTCGCGGGCGTCGCCCGCATGGAGATCCAGGCCGCCGAGGCCGCGAAGGAGACGGGCGTCGACGACGAGGAGTTCTGGAGGGGCCAACAGCCCTTCCTCGAGCGGGCGATGGCCTCGGGCGACTACCCGCACATGGCGGCCCTCGCCGAGGACACCTTCTCCCGCGACTTCGACCACTTCGCCTTCGGGCTCGAACGCCTCCTCGACGGCTTCGAGGCGCTCGTCAGCGGCGGCGCAGGAGGCGCTTCCCGCCGATGACCAGGGCGGTCGCGACGCCGAGGACGATCACCCCGACGGTGAAGTTGCCGCGGTCCTCGGTGGTGGCGGACGCGTCGGCGCCCGGGGCCTTCGGCGGTGAGCCGGGGGCCGGGGTCGTGGGACTCGGGGCCGGGGACCGGTCCACGCGGACGACCTTGCTGTTCGCACCCTCCGAGCCGAACATCAGCGCCCTGCCGTCCTCGGTGTACGTCACCGACTCCGCCTGCCCCTGGAAGGGCGCCCCCACGCTCGCGCCCTCGTCACCGAGGCGGCCCTCCTTCCACACGTACTCCTTCGCGGTGAAGTAGCCGCGCAGCGTCAGCCGTTCGCCGTCGGGCGAGAAGGCTCCGTCGGTCACCCACGGCACGTCGTCGACGCGCCGGAAGACGTTCGTCCCCCCGGAGGAGAGCCGCTCCGGGCCCGCGTAGAGCCCACCGCCGTCCTGGTTCTTGCTGGCGATGTAGACCCGGCCCGTCTTCGGATGGACCATCAGCGCCTCGGCGTTGCGGGGCCCGTCCGCGTACTTCACGTCGTACTGCTTCGCCGTGACCGTCCGGTCCTTCAGCTGCTTCGGCTCGGGGAAGCGGTAGATCCAGACGTGGTCCCAGCTGCCGTCCTTGTTGTCGCCGATGTCGCCGACATAGATGTCGCCGTCCGGGCCGACGGCGATCGCCTCCATGTCGCGCGGCGTGCCGACGCCCTTCATGGTGAGGGTCGCCACCGTCTCGCCGGTACGGGAGTCGATGCCGTAGATCAGCGGGGAGTCCTGGTCGTTGTGCGTCCAGTAGACGCCCGGGTGGGCGTGACTGGCGGCGAGGCCGCTGGACTCGGTGATCCGGGGGTCCTTGATCGTGAAGTCCTGATCCGCCTCGGCGGCCACGGCGGGGCCGGCCGCCGTGAGCAGGACCAGGGCGGCGGCACCGGAGACGCGCAGAAGCGATCGCATGGACCAAGCCTGCCACGGGGCCGAGGGGTGGCCGGGATCACGTCGCAGGCGCCTCTCGGCCTCCGCGATGATGTGACCATGCGTTTTATGTTCGTCGGCGACAGCATGACCATCGGACGCGCCGGCGACTACACGTGGCGCTATCGGATGTGGCAGCACCTGGAGACCGTGCTGCCCGGGCGGTACGAGATCGTCGGGCCGCGCACCGAGCTGTACGACACCGGCGCCGACGCGCCCCTCTCGCACGACTACGCCGACCCGCACTTCCCCGCGCCCGCCCGGCGCCATCTGGCCGGCTGGGGCGAGGGCTGGCTGCACATGGCGCCGCTGATCGGCGAGGCGGTCGGCACGACCGGGGCGGACGTCCTGCTGGTCTCCCTCGGCCTGATCGACCTCGGCTTCTACACCAACAGCGACCAGACGGCCGAGAACACGCGCGCGTTCGTCGCCGCGGCCCGCGCGGCGAACCCGCACGTCAGGACCGTGGTCATGCCGGTCATCCCGAACGTGCGGGCCGAGTACGACGCGCCGTTCGCCGCCGAGTGCGAGCGCTTCAACGAGCTGCTCGCGAAGGCGGTCGCCGATCTGGACACCGCCGCGTCGCCGCTGCTGCTGGCGACGACCCCGGAGTCGTACGACATCCACGCGGACACCTACGACGGCACCCACCCGGGCCCGTCCGGCGAGCACAAACTGGCGGGCTCCTTCGCGGCGGCCATGCATCAGGCGTGGGGGCTGGGGTCCCTCTACCAGGCTCGCTGACAGCCGGGCGCGGGCGCTGACAGGCCCTCACGAACCCTGTCAGCGCACGGTCCGCGCGGTGTCAGCGCGGGTCGGCATCGTCTTCCTCGTCAGGAACGACGACACGCCGACCAGAAAGCAGGACCCACCATGAACGCCGACCTCGCCGCCCTCATGCAGCTGCTCATCGCCCTCGCCTTCGTCAGCATCCCGATCGTCCGCCACCGCTTCGGCCAGCCGGCCACGACCGCCGCGAAGGACGAGCTCACCCGCCAGGGCATACGGCCCGAGGTCCTGGAGGAGAACAACCTCAAGTTCGACGCGAGCGGCCACGAGACGTGGGCCCCGGTCTCGGTCGGCGTGATCATGGTCGCCCTGGCCGCGCTCAACGTCACCGGGAGCGACTGGGCCCAGATGCTGACCTGGATCTTCCAGTCGCTCGTCATCGTCATGAACGGCCTGATCCTCTACAGCAACCTGACCGCCGTCTCCGCCGTCCGCGCCGCCTTCCAGCGCAAGGGCGACCCGGAACTGGCCCGCGTCGACGTCCCGGCCTTCCTCAAGGCCGCCGAGAACGCCTTCCCGGGCTGGGTCCGGATCCAGCAGAACATCCGGCACGCCATCGTCTTCGGCGGCTCGGTCCTGGCGCTCGTCGCCGTCTCGCTCTGACTCCCCCCGGTGCCGGCCCGCACCCCCTCGGAACCTCCTCCCACCGGCCCTCCTCCCACCGACCCGCTCGTGACGGCCTCGCCGTCATGCCGAGCGGGTCAGTCGGTTCGCCAGGGTCGACAGGGTGTACGTGCCGATGCCGAGCACCACCTCCAGGGCGTTCTGCCGGGAGTACCCGGCGTCGAGGAACCGCGCCAGCTCCTCGTCGCTCACCGCCCCGGACGAGGCGAGGACCTGATGCGTGAACTGCCTGACGGACTCCAGCCGTTCCGGCCGCTCGGCCGGACCCAGCTTGGCCAGTTTGGTCTCGTGGATGCCGATGCACAGATGGCACTGATTGCGCTCGGCGACCGTCAGGATCACGGTCTCGCGGGAGTGCGGGTCGAGCGTCGTGGACTCGAACAGCGCACTCATCTTCAGGAAGCCGTCCAGCGCGTGCGGCGACTCGGCCATGCGGGCGACGGCCTGAGGGAGGTGGCCCCAGGCGGCGGACACGCTCTCCATGGAGCGACGTGAGGCGGCGGGGGCGGTCTCCACGGTGTGGTCGGTGAACAAGGCGGCTCCTGGGAGAAAGAGTAGAATCGACAACATGGTTGACCATGCGAACGAGAGAAACGTAAACCAGGTTGTCGATATGGGCAAGGGGGAATCCGTAGCGGGATTCGAGCTGCCGCTGCTCCTCTTCGCCGGCTTCCGCACCCTCATCGACCGGCTCCACGCCGAACTCGCCCGCCAGGGCCACCCCGACATGCGCCCCGCCCACGGCTTCGCCATGCAGGCCATCGGCGCGGGCGGCCCACGGGGTGCCACCGCGAGCGACATCGGACGCCGACTGGGCGTCTCCAAGCAGGCCGCGGGCAAGACCGTCGACCGCCTCCTCGCCGTCGGCTACGCCGAGCGCGCCGACGACCCGGCCGACGCCCGTCGCAAACTCGTCCGCCTCACCGCACGCGGCCACGACGCCCTGGCCCGCTCCGCCGCGATCTTCGACGAGCTCCACGCGGAATGGTGCGCCACCCTCGGCACCGAACGGGTACGGGACATGGAGACCGCGCTGCGCCAGGTCGTCCCCCCGGAGACCGCCTTCCGTCTCGATGCCGGAAGCTGGCTCGGCGGCTGAGGCCGACGAGCGCCCACCGAGCGCCTCTTGCGTTTGATGCACTGAGATACGCAGTAACCGCCGCCCCTCTGCTGAGAAGCGGCGGTCACGGACTCGGAGAACCCGCTGATCACCAGGCGAATGCCTCCGGAGACGGGCCCGGGCCCGGGAAGATCTCGTCGAGCGAGGTGAGGAGTTCCTCGCTCAGGTCCAGCTCTACGGCACGCAGCGCGGAGTCAAGCTGCTCGGCGGTACGTGGGCCGACGATCGGACCGGTCACGCCGGGGCGCGTGAGCAGCCAGGCCAGCGCCGTGTCACCGGGCTCCAGGCCGTGCTTGTCGAGCAGGTCCTCGTATGCCTGGATCTGGGCGCGTGCGGTGGGGTCGGCGAGAGTGTCGGCGACCCGGCCGGAGGCGCGGCGACCGCCTTCGACCTGCTTCTTGATGACACCGCCGAGCAGACCGCCCTGCAGCGGGGACCAGGGGATGACCCCGAGCCCGTACTCCTGCGCGGCCGGGATGACCTCCATCTCGGCGCGGCGCTCGGCGAGGTTGTAGAGGCACTGCTCGCTGACGAGGCCGATGGATCCGGAGCGGCGAGCCGCGATTTCATTCGCCTGGGCGATCTTGTAGCCGGGGAAGTTGGAGGATCCGACGTACAGGACCTTCCCCTGCTGAATCAGGACGTCGAGCGCCTGCCAGATCTCCTCGAAAGGAGTGTCCCGGTCGACGTGGTGGAACTGGTAGAGGTCGATGTAGTCGGTCTGCAGCCGCTTGAGGCTTGCGTCGACCGCGCGCCGGATGTTCAGCGCGGAGAGCTTGTCGTGGTTGGGCCAGGAGGGGCCGTCGCCGGCCATGTTGCCGTAGACCTTGGTGGCGAGGACGGTCTTGTCACGGCGGCCGTCGCCCTTGGCGAACCAGTTGCCGATGATCTCTTCGGTACGGCCTTTGTTCTCACCCCACCCATACACGTTGGCCGTATCCACGAAATTCAGTCCCGCGTCCAGCGCCGAATCCAGGATCGAGTGACTGGTGGGTTCGTCGGTCTGAGGTCCGAAGTTCATGGTGCCGAGCACCAGCCGACTGACCTTGAGTCCCGTGCGTCCGAGCTGCGTGTACTCCATGCTCCCCAAGCCAACCCCTTCGAGCCCGCTCAAGGCAAGCAGTACCTCCGGGGCCAGGTTGATACGCCCATGCACCTAGCCACGTGACCGCATAGACGTTCAGCAACTCTCCTCGTATTGCCGTACTCGATGCCCCAACCGGGGGTCGTTCCGGGCACGGGCAGGACCTTGTGATCGGACCCTGTCTTGCTCGCCCACGGTCCTAGCCGTGCGTCGCCGTGAACTTCCGTACGCGATCGCTGAAGTCCCGGGGAAACTCGATCTCGATGCGACCGATCCTCTGACACAACTTGCCCTCGTCGAGGGTGACGAGAGGCTTGTCGCCCATGCATGCACCCCGGATGTCCTCGATGTGTACAGTCGCCCTCAGCCCGGCGGAACGGAGTTCCTTGCCCTTCCCCTCATCAGTCGAGAGTTGCGCCCACCGCTCCCGATACGTCTCGCCGGTCGGGATCTCCTCCCAGGTGTCAGGCCGTGTGGGGAGGGAGATGAGCTGTTCTCGCTTCGCGTCCAAGCGCGCGTATGACTCCCGATACTCCTGCTTACCGGTCTCGGAGGAGTAGAGCCCGGCCTCCCGGTCCTCACGCAGTTCCGCCAGGGCGCGGGTCACTTTCTCGACGTCCTTCGTGTGATCGATACCGGGACGGAAAACTCGCCGGACGATCTCGATGTCTCCTGCTACACGCAGGAACTCACCCTCGATCGTGCTCTCAAGGAGAGCAGCGCTGATGCTCTTGTTCCCCGTGCTGCACGGCTTGTGGGTGATTCTGCTGGCGCAGCGGTAGTGGGGCCAGTTGTGGCCGGGAGCGCGGTACACCGGCTCACCGCAAGCGCAGAACGCCACCCTCAGCAGTGGGGAACCTCCCGTGCGGCTGCCGGACCTCTTGCTGGTGTTCTCCTCCAGCTTCTTGCTCGCGAGTTCCCAGTCCTCTTTGGAGATCAGCGGTTCCGCGCGCTGAAGCGGCAAACCGTCAGCACCAAGGAGGAGACGAGTCCGCCGCTCGGTCCGCCCATCGGAGAGAGTGACCTCTTCGGCCATCTCAACCTGTCCCAGGAGGGCCGGAGAACGAAGCAACTTCGCCAGGTTGCTGGAGGTCCATCGCGATCCCCTCGGCTCCTTGCCGCTCCGGATGCGCTGGGCATCGACGGAGGCCGGGGTCTTGGTGATGTCCTCGTTCAGCCATCGGCAGAGGCCGTTCGCGGACTCGCCACCGATGATCCTGCGCACGATCTCTCGCAGCGTCCCAGCGGTGTTCAGCCCGTACTCGTCGGGCACGAGCTTCCAGCCGTCGCCGGTCTCCGCCTTCTCCGGTCGGTAGCCGTACGGCACCTTGCCTCCGCGCCAGCGCCCTTCCTTCATCAGGTGCACATACGACGACTTGGCCCGCGCTTTGATGGCTTCGAGCTCTCCCTCCGCGAAGGAGGCGATGAGTTGGAACAGCATGCGCCCCATGGGGGACGACAGGTCGATGTCCCCCTCGGCCGTGGCGATCTGCTTGCCCGTTCGGTCACACCACTCCGCGAGTACGCTGACGTGGATCACCCGACGGGACAACCGGTCGAGCTTCCACGCGCAGATGATGTCGAACTCCTCAGCGCGGGACTCCTCCCACGCCAGGCGGTGCTCGATTTCGCTGACGTCCTTGCCGATCGTCGACGGCAGCCACTTGCCGAACTCCGGACGTTTCCACGGTTCGATGCCGCCGGACACGTCGACGTCCTCGACCCACCCGACGATGACGTGTCCGCTCCCGTCCGCCCATCGCTGGATCGATGCCTTCTGACAGACGACCGATGTGCTCTCGTCGCTCTCCCTCGACAGGCGAACTACCCCTAGAACCCTTGCCACTTCGGCACCTCTCTCCCCAGTCCGTAAGGCGAAGCTAGACAAAGTCCACATTTATGTCAAAATGAATTCTTCGACACGTCCAATGCGTACGGGTGGGGTGAGAACAGGGGCCGCACCGAGGAGATCACCGGCAGCGTCCCCCAGGGCGGCGCGCCTCCGGTCGGACCGCCGAGGCGCTGACCGACACCGCGGTCCGGGCGCAGATCCAGGCGTACGAGGACCTCCTCGACAAGCACGGCCTGGAGCCCGGCGAGACGGCCCTGGCGTGGCTGCTGACCCGCCCCGGTGTGACGGGCCCGATCGTCGGCCCGCGCACGTCCGAGCAGCTGGAAAGCGCCCTGCGCGCACTGGAACTGGAGCTGGGTGAAGAGCTGTTGACCTCGCTCGACGAGATCTTCCCGGGCCCGGGCCCGTCCCCGGAGGCCTTCGCCTGGTGAGTGCGGAGAACCGTGCGTGAACGGCCGTCGCCCCGCCGCCGGGGCGACGGCCGGCACAGGCGATACTCGCGTCCATGACATTCGACGCGATCAAGATGCCCGACACCCCGGCCTGCGCGACCGCCCTGGAAGTGGCCACCGCCTACTGCTCCCCGGCGCTGCTCAACCACTCGATCAGGGCCTATGTGTGGGCTGCCGCGTACGGCACGGAGCAGGGCATCGACTTCGATCCCGAGCTGCTGTACGTGGCGGCGATGTTCCACGACATCGCCCTGATGCCGGAGTTCGACAGCCACACCGTGGGCTTCGACAACGCCAGCGGGCACGTGGCGTGGGTCTTCGCCGCCGGGGCCGGCTGGCCGCAGGCGCGGCGGCAGCGTCTGGTCGAGGCGGTGGTCGCCCACATGCTCGACGAGGTCGACGTGACGGCCGACCCGGAGGGCTTCCTGCTCGAGCGCTCCACCAGCCTGGACATCTCGGGCCGCTACATGGACGACTTCTCGGACGCGTTCAAGGCGGAGGTGCTGGAGGCCTACCCCCGTCTCGGTATCGCGGAGGAGTTCCTCGGCTGCTTCCGCGACCAGGCGGAGCGCAAGCCGGAGAGCTCCGCCGCGGCGGCGATCCGCAACGACATCGCCCAGCGGATCCTCACGAACGCGCTCGACGCCTGACTCCCGGAAGGCCGGAAGGCGGCGGCGTCTAGAGGAAGCGGCGGATCGGGACCACCGACTGTTCCGCCAGCCGCTGGAGCGGCGAACGAGCGGACCAGGCGGTGGCGTCGACGCACTCGCTGAGGGTGCGGTCCTGGTCGAAGTGGCCGTCCAGAGTGGCGGTCAGCTCCTCGTCCAGGACCGCGAGCACGACCTCCTCGTCGTGGTCGAGGGAGCGCCGGTTGAAGTTGGCCGAGCCGACGAGGGAGAGCGTGCCGTCCATGGTGAGCACCTTGGCGTGCATCATCGACGGCCCGTACTCCCAGATCCGTACGCCGGCGTCGAGCAGGCCCGCGTAGAGGCGCTGCCCGGCCAGCCGGCACACGGGCTTGTCGGTGTGCCGGCCGGGCACGAGGATCTCCACCTCGACACCGCGCCGGGCGGCGGCCTTGAGCAGCTCGGCGAAGTACGCGTCGGGGGCGAAGTAGGCCGTGGTCAGCCGGATCCTGGTCTCCGCCGATTCGAGGACCACCCGCAGCAGCGTACGGACGTCCTGCCAGCCGACGCTCGCCGAGCCCCGGACCACCTGGACGACGGCCCGCCCCTCCGGCCGGTGCTCGACGAACCGGTCCCGGTCGTCGAAGAGGGTGTCGTGGCACTCGGCCCAGTTCTGGACGAACGCGGCGGCTATGCCGTCGACGGCGGGTCCGCGCACCCGGAAGTGCGTCTCGCGCCATTCGGCCTCGTGCCGCGCGTCGCCGGACCACTCCTCGGCGATGCCCACCCCACCGGTGAACGCGGTCGTCTCGTCGACGACGAGCACCTTGCGGTGACAGCGGTGGTTCTGCTTGAACGGCGACAGCCACAACGGTCTTCGGAACCAGGCCACATGGACCCCGGCCCGGGCCATCGCGTCCAGCAGGTCCTGTTCGATGAGCCGGCTGCCGAAGCCGTCGAGCAGCAGCCGTACCCGGACGCCGGCCCGGGCGCGGTCCGCGAGCGCGGCCGCGAACTCGCGGGCGATCGCACCCCGCCAGTACACGAAGGTCATCATGTCGACGGTCCGGCGGGCCGAGCGGATGCTCGCCAGCATCGCCGAGAAGATCTCGTCGCCGTTGCGCAGCGGCAGCAGGGCGTTGAGTTCGGTGGCCGGGGTGCCGATCAGTCGCTCCAGGCGGCGCCGCATCCGCGCCGCGCGCTCGCCGACGGGCGGCGCGTCCCGGTGCGCACCGGACGCGGCACCGGCTGCGTGGCCACCGGACACGGCGCCGGTTCCGGCACCTGATCCGGCGCACACCGCAGGCAGGTCCTGGGCCGTCGACATGGGCTTCTCCTGGGCGATGCGGCGCCGGGGGCCCCCGGGGGGGGGCCGGGGGGGGGGGGGGGGTTAAAAAAAAAAAAAACCCCCCCAAACCCAAAAAATAGGAGATTGAAGGGAGGGGGGTGAAAAAGTGG